>NZ_LZKC01000202.1:0-902 GCF_001672685.1 Mycobacterium sp. E2462 | reverse complement strand
GGCGATGCTGATGCCGAGGTTGATGAAGGAGGTCGACAGGATCCCGTAGGCAAGGATGCTCGCGGCGATGACCGCCCCGGTGCTGGTATTGCTGTGCGGCAACTTCGTCGAGAAGATCGACCCCAGGAGCACGCCGATGACGGCGGGCATCGAAAAGGTCAGCACCACCTGCTCGGGCCGCCGGTAGAACATCTTGAGCTCCGGCACTATCCGCGACATGCCGATTCGCATCGCCGACGGCAGCGCTACCACCAGCGCCCCCGAACGGCGATGCGCCGCAACAGCTTTGACATGACCGACCTTCATCACGCCTCGCCGATGAGCCGCAGGTAGGCGTCTTCCAAAGTCGGTCGAGACACCGTGAGCTGGTCCAGTTCTGCGCCGTGTTGTGACCGCTGCCTGATGAACTCGGTCGGGCGGTCCGTCTCCTCCTCGTGCATCTCGTCTCCCTCCATCCACCGGACCGTCGCGGCCGACTTCACGTACGCGGTCAACCTCGACGGCGAGTCGACCGCCACCACCCGGCCGCCCGCGAGAACCGCGACGCGGTCGGCCAGGGCGGCGGCTTCCTCGAGATAATGGGTGGTCAACAGGATGGTCGTGCCATCGCTTGCCAGACGTTTGATGAGGTCCCAGAAGCGACGCCTGGCGTCGGGGTCGAACCCAGTGGTCGGTTCGTCGAGAAAGAGCAGTTCGGGCATCCCGATGATGCCGAGTGCCACGTCGAGCCGACGCCGCTGACCCCCGGACAGGCTGCGCACTCGCGCCTGAGACACCGCGGTGAGCCCGACGAGTTCGAGCGTCTCCTCGGGAAGTCGGGCCTTGCCATAGCATTTCGTGAACATGTCCACTGTCTCTGACACGGTCAGCATGCCGGCGTCGCTGGCTTCTTGCAGCACGAT
>NZ_LZKC01000201.1:0-1558 GCF_001672685.1 Mycobacterium sp. E2462 | reverse complement strand
CACGTTTCGATCGCGCGGGCGACGGCGGGCGACGGCGGCGTGGGACGGCCGCGGTGTCGGTGCCTGCCGTTAGCGTTCGCCGCAACGACGAGATGTTCGCCGGACCAGACCGACCGAGAGGACCGACCGTGGCATCGAACAGTGGACGCGAAGGGGACGGCATGACGGAGTTTGGGTCGACGGGCGGACCGCCCGGAGCGGGAACGCCGGTGGTGATCGACTGCGACGACTGCGCGGTGCGCGGGCCCGGCTGCCGCGATTGCGTGGTCAGCGTTTTGCTGGGGGTGCCGGAGACGCTATTGCAGGACGAGCGCGCCGCGCTGGAGGTGTTGGCCGAGGTCGGGCTGGCCCCACGGCTGCGGTTAGTACCGATTCATCGGGGGCGCGGCACCGGTGTAGCGTAGTCGCCTTGTGCCACAAAAGACCTGTGCCACAAGGAAACCTGGACGCGAGGCGGTATTCAACTCACAGAGAAATGACAGAAATCTTTCCGATTTCTTAACCGCTCGCTTTGGACAAACGCCGATATCGTTTCGTAACCTGTTTGAGACCTAAACCAGCTCGACGCATCGCAGTCGATGGCCGTTTAAGGAAGCAAAATCTTGAGGCTTGTGTCTAGATACCCGATTGCGCGTGCCCTTACACGCTCCGCCGTCGGAACGCTAGCGGGCTTTACCGTCTTATCCGGAATCGTCACCTCCTACGCCGCGGCCGACCCCGCCGAGGACGCGCTGGCCAAGCTGAACCAGCTGTCGCGCCAGGCCGAGCAGACCACGGAGGCGATGCACAGCGCGCAGCTCGACCTGAACGACAAGCTGCGGGCGCAGCGCGCGGCGGAGAAGAAACACGACGACGATCAGGCCGCCGTCGACGCGGCCAAGGCCCGGCTGGCCTCCTACCAGACCGCCGTCAACAACCTGGCCGCCGCCAAGTACATGGGCGGTCACGTCGACGGCATGGAAGCGATCCTGACCGCGGGCTCCCCGCAGGGGCTGATCGACAAGCTCGCCGTGCAGCGCGTGATGGCGACGCAGATGTCCAACCAGATGGCCAGCTTCAAGTCCGCCGGTGAGCAGGCCGCCAAGGCCGAGAAGGAATCGGCGAAGTCCGCCGCCGACGCCAAGAGCGCCGCCGAGCAGGCCGCCGCGGTGCGGGCCAGCCTGCAGTCCAAGCAGAGCCAGCTGCAGGTGCAGATCGCGGTCGTCAAGTCCCAGTACGTCTCGCTGTCCCCCGAGCAGCGCACGGCGCCGGCGGCGTGAGTTGGGGCGTCTAGTAACGGCGCGCGTCGTAGATCGGGCCGGAGGAGTTCATCGGCACCACCCGGACCGGCACGCCGTAGGTCGACGAGTGCACCATCATGCCGTCACCGATGTAGATGCCCGTGTGCGAGGCGTCGGAATAGAAGGTCAGCACGTCACCGGGCTGCAGGTCCGACAGCGACACGGGCTGCCCGCCGTGGGCGAGCGCCTGGCTGGAGTGCGGCAGCGAGATACCGGCCTGCTGGAAGGCCCACATCACCAGGCCGGAGCAGTCGAAGCCGCCGGGAGCGGCGCCGCCC
>NZ_LZKC01000200.1:0-24094 GCF_001672685.1 Mycobacterium sp. E2462 | reverse complement strand
CATCGAGGTCCATGAACTCGTAGCGGTAGGCGCGGTCCTGGACCGTGCCGGGGCGATGCCGGCGCAGCCGCGCCCGCTTCTTGGCCGCCGCCGCCGCAGCGGCCGCCGCGGGCGCGTCCACGTCGTCGGGCGACGGCTCCGGGGACTTGCGCCGCGCCCAGCATCAGCGCCGAAGCCAGGACGGCGGCCGTTCCGGTGGCGTACAGAGCCGCACCAAGACCCTTCCCGGTCCCGGCCCTCATCCAGCCCGACATATGCATTCCTCCA
This sequence comes from Mycobacterium sp. E2462, assembly GCF_001672685.1. Classification (NCBI taxonomy): domain Bacteria; kingdom Bacillati; phylum Actinomycetota; class Actinomycetes; order Mycobacteriales; family Mycobacteriaceae; genus Mycobacterium; species Mycobacterium sp. E2462. Next base: position 23,827 of record NZ_LZKC01000200.1, on the reverse strand, counting down.
CTCCGCGTGTCCTGACACAGTGTGGCATAGGGCGCGCCCCAGCTACCGATTCCGGCGGCCGCCCGCGGGCGCTGCGCAGGCCCGATTCACCGCCGGAGCTGCGTCGCTATGAATCGCGTGAGTGTGTCGGAGCAACGTCGAGCGTCCGCCGGTTGGCCGCGATGCCGGTGAGCGCCACGCCCATCAGTGCCGCCGAGGCGCCCAGCATCAGCACCACGCTGCGCTCGTAGAGCAGCCCTCCGGCCAGGGAGCCGGCCATGATGCCGACCTGGAAGGCGGTGACGTACAGCCCGGACGCGCCGTCGGGGTCGTCGGCGCCGGCCCGCATCGCCGCGGACTGCATCATCGGCGACACGGCGGTCGCCATCGCTCCCCACAGCACGATCGCGGCGGTCCCGATCAACGCGGTCATCGCGGCGGACGGGTCGCCGAACACCAGGGCGGTCAACGTCACGAATGCGGCCGTCAGCCCCGCCATGCACAGAATGACGGCGCTCTTCGGGCGGCGATCCAGGGGCCGCGCGACCAGCGGCACCGACAGCAGCCCGGCCAGCCCGTAGGCGGCCAGCACCCACGCCAGGTTCGCGCCGCGCACCCCGACGACGTTGCGGATGATCTCGACGATGAACGTGTAGGAGACGAAGTGGCCCGTGACCGCGATCATGGCCAGCACGCTCACGGTGATCAACCGGCGGTTGCGGTGATGCCGCGACCGCGGGCCGACGTATTGCAGCTGGTCGGCGGTGAGCACCATCTCGGGCAGCAGCAGCCGGGCCGCCACCGTGACCAGCGCGGCCGCCACGGTGACGCACACGACCGCCAGCCGCCAGCCCCACATGAGGCTCAGCGCCGCGGTCAGCGGGCTCCCGACGACCAGCGCCAAGCTGGTGCCGACGTAGATCGACATCGTGGCGCGCCCGGCGTGGCTGGCCGGCACCAGCCGGGTCGCGATCGGGGCGATCACCGACCACAGCAGGCCGTGCGTGATCGCGCACAGCACCCGGCCGACGGCCAGAACCCCACCCCGTTCACCGGCACGCCGCCCTTCGGGCCGCCCTCATTCGTCCCGAAGACCGGCTCGACGGTGGGCGTGGGCCAGCCGATCATCATCAACTTCCCCGGAACGGTCGAGAACGCCGACGCGGCGATCGGCGCCGTGCACGTCTCGTCGGTGCCGCCGGTGCCGGGCAAGTTCTACTGGATGACCCCGACCCAGCTGCGCTGGCGCCCGCTGAGCTTCTGGCCCGCGCACACCGCGGTCACCGTCGATGCCGGCGGCACCGTCACCAATTTTCAGACCGGGGACACGCTGATCGCGACGGCCGATGACGCCACGCACCAGCTCACCATCACCCGCAACGGCACCGTGGAGAAGACCTTCCCGATGTCGATGGGCATGACGGCCGGGAACCACCAGACCCCCAACGGCACCTACTACGTGCAGGACAAGAAGGCGTCGGTGGTGATGGACTCCTCGACCTACGGGGTGCCGGTCAACTCGACCTATGGGTACAAGGTGACCGTGGAGGACGCGGTCCGCTTCGACAACGTCGGCGACTACGTGCACAGCGCGCCGTGGTCGGTCGACGATCAGGGCAAGCGCGACGTCAGCCACGGCTGCATTAACATCAGCCCCTCCAATGCGAAGTGGTTCTTCGACAACTTCGGGCCGGGCGATCCCATCGTCGTGAAGAATTCCAGCGGCGGCAATTACAAGAAGAACGACGGCTCGAGCGACTGGCTCAACTGACCGCTCCGGCGAGCCCCCTGAAAAAGGGGGCTTTCGTCGGCCCGGGGGTTATGTATAGCCTCATATATAGGCCTGTGGCCATGAAGGAGTGCCGATGCCCGGTCCACGCGAGCGCATGGTGGCGTCCGCCGCCCTGCTGATCAGGGAGCGCGGTGCCCACGCCACCGCGATTTCCGACGTGCTCGAACACAGCGGCGCGCCGCGCGGGTCGGCGTACCACTACTTCCCGGGCGGACGGACCCAATTGCTCTGCGAGGCCGTCGATTACGCCGGTGAGCACATCGCGGGCATCATCGCCGGCGCCGAGAGCGGCGCCCAGCTGCTGGACACGCTGGTCGAGAAGTACCGGCGGCAACTGCTCAAGACCGGGTTTCGGGCCGGCTGCCCGGTGGTGGCGGTCTCGGTGGAAGCGGACGAGGGCACGGTGATCGAGCGCGCGGCCGCGGTGTTCGACCGCTGGTCGGACCTGATCGCGCAACGCCTGATCGCCGACGGCGTCCCGCGGCGGCGGGCCGCGGACCTGGCGCTGCTGACCACCAGCGCGCTGGAGGGCGCGATCGTGCTGGCCCGGGTCCGCCACGACCTGACCCCCCTCGACGTCGCGCACCGCCAACTGCGCGACCTGTTGGCCGCCGCCCAAACCTGACGGGCGCAGTCGAAAGGACACCACGATGAGCAGTGCCTGGCAGCCCACCGCCTGCATCCTGTGCGAATGCAACTGCGGCATCGTGGTCGACGTCGCCGACGGGCGACTGGCCCGCATCCGCGGCGACAAGGCCCACCCGGCCTCGCAGGGCTACACGTGTAACAAGGCGCTGCGCCTGGACCACTACCAGAACAGCCGCGCGCGGCTGACGTCCCCGCTGCGCCGCCGGACCGACGGCAGCTACGAGTCGATCGACTGGGACACCGCCATCGTGGAGATCGCCGAGGGCTTCCAGCACATCCGCGACGCCTACGGCGGCGACAAGATCTTCTACTACGGCGGTGGTGGCCAGGGCAATCATCTCGGCGGCGCCTACAGCGGCGCCTTCCTCAAGGCGTTGGGCTCGAAATACCGGTCAAACGCGTTGGCGCAGGAGAAGACCGGCGAGGCCTGGATCGACGGCCAGCTCTACGGTGGTCACACCCGCGGGGAATTCGAGCACGCCGAGGTCGCGGTGTTCGTCGGGAAGAACCCGTGGATGTCGCAGAGCTTCCCGCGGGCGCGGGTGGTGCTCAACGAGATCGCCAAGGACCCGGCGCGGTCGATGATCGTCATCGACCCCGTGGTCACCGACACCGCCAAGATGTCCGACTTTCACCTGCGGGTGCACCCCGGCACCGATGCGTGGTGCCTGGCGGCGTTGGCGGCCGTGCTGGTGCAGGAAACCCTCTGCGACGAAACCTTTTTGGCGGAGCACGTGCGTGACGCCGAACCCGTGCGGGCGGCGCTGCACGACGTGCCGGTCGGCGACTACGCGCACCGCTGCGGGGTCGACGAGGAGCTGCTGCGGGCGGCGGCGCGGCGCATCGCCGCCGCCGCGAGCGTCGCGGTGTTCGAGGACCTCGGGGTGCAGCAGGCGCCCAACAGCACGCTGTGCTCGTATTTGAACAAGCTACTGTGGATCTTCACCGGCAACTTCGCGAAACCCGGTGCGCAGCATCTACATTCGTCGTTGGCCCCGCTGTTCGGGCAGTTTTCCGGCCGCACTCCCGTCACGGGCGCGCCCGTCATCGGTGGGCTGGTGCCCAGCAATGTCGTGCCGGAGGAGATCCTGACCGACCACCCCGATCGGTTCCGCGCCATGATCGTGGAGAGCAGCAATCCCGCGCACTCGCTGGCCGATTCAGCCGCGTGTCGGGAGGCCTTCCGGGCGCTGGAGCTGATGGTGGTCATCGACGTCGCGATGACCGAGACCGCCCGCCTCGCCCATTACGTGCTGCCCGCCGCGTCCCAGTTCGAGAAGCCCGAGGCCACCTTCTTCAATTTGGAGTTCCCCCGCAACACCTTTCAGCTGCGCCGGCCCGTGCTGCCGCCGCTGCCCGGGACGCTGGCCGAGCCGGAGATCTGGGCGCGGTTGGTGCGCGCGCTCGACCTGGTGACCGACGACGACCTGCGCCCGCTGCGCGAGGCCGCCGCGCGCGGGCGCCAGGCCTACACCGAGGCGTTCCTCGGCGCCGCGGCCGGCAATCCCACGGTGGCCAAGCTGCTGCCGTACGTGTTGTACGAGACGCTCGGCCCGACGCTCCCCGAGGGCCTGCGCGGCGCGGCAGCGCTGTGGGGGCTGGCGCAAAAGACCGCCCTCACCTATCCCGAGGCGGTGCGGCGCGCGGGCCACGCCGACGGCAACGCGCTGTTCGACGCGATCCTCGACAACCCGTCCGGGGTGACGTTCACGGTGCACAACTACTCGGACGACTTCGCGCTGATCAGTCACCCCGACCACAAGATCGCCCTGCACATCCCGCAGATGCTCGAGGAATTGCGGTCGCTGACCCGCACCCCACCCCGGCTGACCACCGAGGAGTTCCCGATCGTGCTGTCGGTGGGCGAGCGGCGCGCCTATACCGCCAACGACATCTTCCGCGACCCCTCCTGGCGCAAGCGGGACGCCCAGGGGGCGCTGCGGGTCAGCGTGGCCGACGCGCGGGCCCTGGGCCTGGCCGACGGTGCGCGCGCCCGCGTCTGCACGGCCACCGGCAGCGCCGAGGCGACGGTGGAGATCACCGACACGATGCTGGCCGGCCATGCGGCGCTGCCCAACGGTTTCGGCCTGGACTACGTCGACGACGACGGCCGCACCGTCGTTCCCGGCGTCGCCCCCAACGCGCTCACCTCCACCGGCTGGCGCGACCCGTACGCGGGCACGCCGTGGCACAAGCATGTGCCCGCCCGGATCGAGCCGGCGCTCAGCTCCAGATCTTGACCCGCTGCTGCGGGTCCAGGAACAGGGCGTCGTCGCTGGCGACCCCGAAGGCGTCGTAGAAGGCGTCGATGTTGCGCAGCACGCCGTTGCAGCGGAACTCCGGCGGCGAGTGCGGGTCCACCGCCAGCCGCCGGATCGCCTCGGCCTCACGGGATTTGGTGCGCCACACCTGGGCCCAGCCGTAGAACACCCGCTGCTCGCCGGTCAGGCCGTCGATGACCGGGGCCTGTTCACCGTTGAGCGACAACTGGTAGGCCAGCAGGGCGATCGACAGCCCGCCCAGGTCACCGATGTTCTCCCCGACGGTAAAGGCGCCGTTGACGTGGTGCTTGGCGTCGAGGCCGCGGGGCGTGTAGCCCTCGTACTGGGCGATCAACGCGTCGGTGCGGGCGCCGAATTCGCGTCGATCGCTGTCGGTCCACCAGTCGATCAGGTTGCCGTCGCCGTCGTATTTGGCGCCCTGGTCGTCGAACCCGTGGCCGATCTCGTGCCCGATCACCGCGCCGATCCCGCCGTAGTTGGCGGCGTCGTCGGCCTCGGCGTCGAAGAAGGGCGGCTGCAGAATGGCTGCGGGAAAGACGATTTCATTCATCCCGGGGTTGTAGTAGGCGTTGACCGTCTGTGGCGTCATGAACCACTCGTCGCGGTCCACCGGGCCGCCCAGCTTGGCCAGGTCGCGGTCGTGCTCGAGGGCGTAGCCGCGCTGGAAGTTGCCGTACAGGTCGCCCCGGTCGATCACCAGCGTCGAGTAGTCCCGCCACTTGTTCGGGTAGCCGACCTTGGCGGTGAACTTGCCCAGCTTGGTCAGGGCGCGTTCCCGGGTCTCGGGCGTCATCCAGTCCAGCTCGCCGATGCTCTGCCGGTACGCGGCTTGCAGATTGTCCACCAGCGTGTCGATCCGGGCCTTGGCGTCCGGCGGGAAATGCCGCTGCACGTAGAGCTTTCCGACGGCGTCGCCCATCAGGCTCTCCACCAGCGACACCGCCCGCTTCCACCGGTCGCGGATCTGCTCGGCGCCGGTCAGCAGGCGGCCGTAGAACTCGAAGTCCGCCGCGACGATCTCGTCGGTCAGCCAGGCGGCACGGGCGCGCAGCAACCGCCACCGCGCCCAGCTCTTCCACACCTGCACATCCTCGTTGCGCCACAGCTCGGCGAAGGTGCGCACGTAATCCGGCTGCCGCACCACGATTTCCGCGAGCGCCTCCGAGCTGGTGCCGAACGCGGCCGCCCAGCCGGGCCAGTCGAAGCCGACGGACTCCTCCTGCAATTCGGCGAAGGTGCGCAGGTTGTAGCTCAAATCGGCGTCGCGGCGCTTGACCACGTCCCAGTGGGCCTCGGCCAGCCGGGTCTCCAGGCCGACGATCCGCTCGGCGGTCTGCAGGTGATCGGCCGGCTCCCCGCCGAACACCAGGGCGAACATCCGCGCGATGTGGCCCGGGTAGGCCTCCAGCACGGCGGCGTGCCGCTCCTCGCGGTAATAGGACTCGTCGGGCAGCCCGAGGCCGGACTGGGTGAAGTGCACCAGGTAGCGGCTCGAGTTCTTGGCGTCGGTGTCCACGTAGACCCCGACGCCACCGCCCGCGCCGGTGCGCTGCAGGGCGCCCAGCGCGGCGGCCAGCGCGTCGGCGTCGGCGGCGTCGTCGATCACGGCCATCTCCTCGAGCAGCGGCCGCACCCCGCGCCGCCGGACGGTCTCTTCGTCGAGGAAGCTGGCGTACAGGTCGCCGATGCGCTGTTCGTCGGTGCCCGCGGCCGCGCCCTGCTCGCTGGCCTCGACGATCAGGTCGCGGACCTGCTCCTCGGCGCGGTCGTAGAGGTCGCGGAAGGCGCCGTCGGTGGCCCGGTCCGGCGGGATCTCGTACTCGGCCAGCCACCGTCCGTTGACGTGACCGAACAGGTCGTCCTGGGGGCGGATGGCTGCGTCGACGTAGCTCAGGTCGATCCCCGAGCGGAGGGCCGTATTCGTCACCCCGCCATCCTTCCATCTTTGCCGGGTGCGACGATCGGGCCATGTCCGACGGCGAGCGCACCGAGCCATCCAGCCCCGAAGCAGCAGCCGACCCGAAAACCGACCGGAAAGCCGACGGCAAAGCCGACCCCGATGCCGACCACGACGACGACCACGACGACGACGCGGCCGGCGAACTGATCTCGAACTACGGCCTCGCGTCGGCGTTCCTCGGGGTGCTGTCGGTGGCCGCGGTCGTGCTGGCCGGCTTGATCTGGTCGGCACACCGCGACGCGGCGGACGAGCGGGGCTACCTGAGCCGGGTGATGCAGTCCGCGGCCGACTGGGCGGGCGTGCTGATCAACATGAACAGCGGCAACGTCGACGCCAGCTTGCAGCGGCTGCACGACGGCACGGTCGGGGAGCTCAACGCCGACTTCGACGCCGCCGTGCAGCCCTACCGGCAGGTGGTGGAGAAGCTGCAGTCGAAAAGCGCCGGCCGGATCGACGCGGTGGCGATCGAATCGGTGCGCCACGACCTGGACCCCCAGCCCGGCGCCGCACATCCGCCGGGCTCGGAGACGATCCCCACCAAGCTGCCGCCGTTCGCCAGCCGAACGGATTCGGTGCTGCTGATCGCCACCTCGGTCAGCGAGAACGTCGGCGCCAAGCCGCAGACCGTGCACTGGAACCTGCGGCTCGACGTCTCCGACGTGGACGGCAAGCTGCTGATCTCCGGGCTGGGGTCGATCCGATGAGAAACGTCTGGCGGCTCTTCGCCTTCGACATCCTGGCGCCGCTGGCCGCGGTCGCCGCGCTGCTGGCGATCGGTGTGGTGCTGGGTTGGCCGGTGTGGTGGGTTTCCGGGGCGTCGATCCTGATCCTGCTGGTGGCCGAGGGCATCGCCATCAACCTCTGGCTGCTGCGCCGCGATGCGGTCAGCGTCGGCACCGACGACGACGCGCCCGGGCTGCGCCTGGCCGTCGTCTTCCTGTGCACGGCGGCGCTCTGCGCGGCGGTGCTGACCGGCTACACGCACTGGACGCGCTCGGACCGGGAGTTCTCCGACGACTCGAAACGGGTGGTGCAGGTCGCGACCGGCATGGCCGAGGCGATGGCGTCGTTCAGCCCCACCGCACCGACCAGCACCATCGACCGGGCCACGGCGCTGATCGTCCCCGAGCACGCGGCGTCGTTCAAGGAGCAGTACGACCGGTCCAGCGCCGACCTGGCCCAGCACCGGGTCACCGCCCAGGCCGCCACCGTGGCGGCCGGCGTCGAGGCGCTGGGACCGTCGGCGGCCAGCGTGGCGGTGGTCTTGCGGGTGACGCAGAACGCGCCGGGCCAGCCGCCCAGTCAGGCGGCGCCGGCGCTTCGGGTGACGCTGACCAAGCGTGACGGCGCCTGGCTGGTGGCCGACGTGTTGCCGGTGCGGTGACGCCTCAGTTGGCGTCGCGGCTGGTCTTCACCTTGACGAAACGGTCGGAGAGCCGCCGCATCCGGATCATCAGCGCCGCCGACGGGCTGGTGCTGGCGTCGAGGTAGGCCGCGAGCTCTTCGGGGGCCACCCCGATGCGGGACGCGAATTCCTGCAGCCCCAGGCCCGACCGGTCGATGAGCAGCCGCACATGGCGGGCCACCTCGCCGCGCTCGTTGGCCTCCAGGTGGGTGCGGGCGCGCTCCAGCACCTCCCACAGCGCCTTGGCGATCCCGGAGGGCCGGGTGCCTTCCAGCACCTCCTCGACCTGGCGGGCGGTCCGGCCGTACGGGTCCCGCTTCAGCGCGGCGGCGATGCGCTTCCAGGTGCCGATCTCGCCGCCCTGCAGCGCCGCCCGGATGGCGGCCGTCGACCAGAATTCGACCGGCTGGTCGGATTCGGTCGCGGGGCCCTGCCCGGTGCCCGGGTATTCGCTGTCCCGCGTGCGCTCTTCCACGGCCGGCCGGTGGGCCGGCGGTGCAGGGCGTCGGTCCGATGCCAACGTCACCTCGCCTCCTCCAGCATCGCTACGGCTACTGATAGGCAACGCTGCCTGATCTCTTCCCAGTCGGAGTGAGCGTCGGCGTCCGATCCCGCGGTCTCGTCGAGGTCACACGGGTTGGGGTCTGCCAGTCGACGAACCAACTGGGAGGCAATCCATTGCCGCCTCGGTGATTGACAACAGTAATACCTGTCCATTCCGGCCAGTACCACGGCGGCGGTCTCCGGTTCTACTGACTCCACCATGTCGGCGAATTCGGCGTAGTCGCGTCGGGTGTTACGGGACATGATCAGGTAGCCCTTGAGGCGCAGCGCCTCCGCGCCGGTCGGGACCTGCAGCCGGTCGCCGGTGGGCAGCTGCACGTGGGTGGTTTCCACCGGGCTGCTGCGCTCGTATCGGGGATGATCGGCGTCGCCGCGGCCGGGGTCGCTCTCCAGCGCGTCGATGGCGACCGATAGGCGGCCCCGCCACAGGGTCACCGGGTGCACCGGCCGGTCCGTCCCGCTGATCGCCTTGGCGATGCCGTTGCGCGACGACAGGCCCGCGCGCTTCCGGGCGCCGGAGGCACCGTGCGGCCGACCGCCGGCCTTCGCGTCGGCGCCCACCAGCGACTTCTCCTCGTCCAGGCTGACCTGGTGCGGGATCTGCCCCGGCCCCAGGCCGCGGCTCTGCTCCTGGCGGCCGCAGCCGGTGAACGCGAGCGGGTCGGTCACGCAGATTGCGTCCGGCGCCAGGTGCTTGAGCTTCGCGGCGGACTTGAGCACCATCCGCAGGTCGGCGCTCGGCGCCACCAGCGCCGAGATGTCGTCGGGAATGACCACGACGTCGCCCAGGTCGACGTCCGGCAGCGGCTTGTCGAAGTCGACCGACGGCAGGATGCGGGCCAGCCACGGGGGCAGCCACCAGTTCCACTGGGCGAACATCGCCATCAACGCCGGCACCATGACCAGGCGCACCACGGTGGCGTCGACCGCGATGGCGACGGCGCACGCGACGCCGATCTCGGCGACCAGCGGCATGCCGGCGAACGCGAACCCGATGAAGACCGCGATCATGATCAGCGCGGCGCTGGTGATGGTGCGGGCGCTGGTGCTGACGCCGTAGGCGACGGCGTCGCGGGTGTTACCGGAGTGCAGGAACCGTTCCCGGATCCGGGTCAGCAGGAAGATCTCGTAGTCCATCGACAGCCCGAACGTCATCGCCAGGACCAGCGGCGGCACGGTGCTGTCGATCGAGCTGATCTGGACGAAGCCGAGTTCCTTAAGCCAGCCCCATTGGAACACCATCACCAGGCTTCCGTAGGCGGCCGCCACCGACAGCAGCGTCATCAGGACGCCCTTGAACGCCAGGAACACCGAGTGCACCGACAGCAGCAGCATCACGAACGCGATCAGCGCGACGAACGCCAGCACCAGCGGCTCGGTGGCCGAGACCCGGTCGTCGAAGTCCTTGATCAACGCGGTCGGTCCGCCGATGTCCACCCGCGCGGTGCCGGCGTCGGGAATCGCGGGCAGCTCGTGGCGCAGCCAGCCGACGGTCTCGCGGGCCCGCATGTCCTCGGGATCCACCGACAGCACCGCGGACAGCAGGGCGCTGCCGTTGTCCTCGGCGAACTGCGGCGGCGACACCGTCACGATGTTGGGCGATTGCGAGATCTTCTGCCGGATCGCGCCGATGGTCTGTGCGTGCTCGGGCGACGCCGCGCCGCCGTCCGGGAAGGTGATCAGCACCCGGATCGGGCCGAGCGCGCCGGGCCCCAACGCCTGCGCGGCCGCCCCGACGCCGGCGCGGATCTCGTGGGCCGAGTCGAATTGGCGCAGCAGGCTGTTGCCCAACACCATCGACGAGGCCGGCGCCGCCATGGCCAGCAGCACCAGCGACGCGCCCAGCGCCGAGATCCACGGGCGGCGCATCACCCAGCCGATCCAGCGGTTCCAGAACCGCGACTGCGTGCTTTCCGGTCGACGCGACCAGTGCAGCAGCGGCGAGCGCTTGGCGGCGGCCCGCCCGAACGTCGCCAGCGCCGCGGGCGTCAGCGTGGTCGAGGTCAGCATCGCCACCGCGACGGCGAGGATCGCGCCGGTGGCCATGGACTTCAGCGCCGGGGTGTTGATCACGTAGATCCCGGTCAGCGAGGCGATGACGGTCAGCCCGGACAGCACGACCGCCAGCCCGGACGTGGACATGGCGGCGTCGACGGCCTGCTGGGGCTGGCGGCCGGTGCGCAGCTCCTCGCGGAACCGCATCAGGATGAACAGCGAATAGTCGACGGCCAGGGCGATGCCGAACATCGACACCGTGGAGGTGACGAACACCGACATGGTGGTGTACGCCGACAGCAGGTAGACCAGCCCCATGGTCACCACGACGGTGCAAACGCCCAGGGCGAGCGGGATCGCGGCGGCGGCCAGGGAGCCGAACACCGCCAGCAAGACGATCAGGATGACCGGCAGGTTCCAGCGCTCGGCGGCGGCGATGTCGTGCTTGGTGTTGGCGGCCGCGGCGGCGGACAGGGCGCCCTGACCGATGACGTAGAGGCGGACCCGCCCGTCGGCGGTCTGGCCGGCCTGGTCGCCCTTGATGCCGACCTTCTTGCGGAGCTGTTTGGCGAGGTCGCTGGTGCCCGAGTTGTGGGAGTCGAGCTGCAGCGAGATCACGAACGGGCGGTCGGGCTGCGGCGGTCGCTGGGTGGGGTTGGGCGCCTCGCTGACGCCGGGGTACTCGGCGACGATCCCGCGCAGCAGCGCCACCGCGTCGTTCATGTCCTGATAGCTGGCGTCCGGGCGGGGCGCGGCCACCAACGCCAGCGACGACGACCCCTGGTCGTGATAGAGGTTGTCGAGCTGGTCGTGGACCGCCAGGGATTGCGATCCGGCCACTTCGAAACCCCCGCCGGTGAGGTTTCCGGACTGCGTCAGCGCCAAATACACCGCCGGCACCAATGCCAGCAACCAGCCCGTGAAGACCAACCAACGGTATCTACGCAGGCTGCGGCTGAGGCGCATCATTAACTGCTGGATTTCAGGCTCCCCGTTTTTCGCTTAACGCGCGTGCTGGCGAGGATACCCCAGCGCGCTGTGCCGCAAAGGGGCTTCGCAACTTCCTGAGCTGCAACGACGGTGTTGTTGCCAACCCGCTGCGAAGTTGTTGTGAACCGGTGACGGGCGGGATCTGGGTCACATGCGCGCCCGCGACTTGGCGTGCTCGCCGCCGGTGATGGCAGGATGTCGGATGGCCTGCGGCGACGGGGTTTTCCGCGCGGGGCGAGCCGTTTCGCGGCGTTAGTTCGCGTGGCGCCGCCCGCCTGCGGGCCGATCGCACACTCACGAGGAGTCATCAATGACGACAGCGCACGCACGCCGCAGGATTCTCACCGGGCTGCTCGCCCTGACGGCGCCGGGCGCCGCGGTCGCGCTGCTGGCCGGTGGCTCCGCCACCGGCGCCCACGACCCCTGCGCGGCCAGCGAGATCGCCCGCACCGTCGGGTCCGTGTCGAAGTCGATGGGCGACTATCTGGACTCGCATCCGGAGACCAACCAGACGATGACGTCGATGCTGCAGCAGCAGGCCGGCCCCCAGTCGCTGGGCGGCCTCAAGTCCTACTTCGAGGCCAACCCGAAGGTCGCCGGGGACATGACCTCGATCGCGCAGCCGCTGAGCAACCTTTCGCTGCAGTGCAAGCTGCCGATCTCGCCGTCGCAGGCGCTGGGCATGATGCAGCAGGCCCAAGGCGCCGCCGGCGGCCTGCCCGCGCTGCCCGGCAACCCGGCGGGCGCCTCCCCGCTGGGCGGCTTCGTCGCGCTGCTGCTGCTCGCGCAGGCGGTGGCGTCGCGGCCCGAGCTGATCGACGGGATCGGCTGCCGGGTTCTGTCGTGGGTCAACTCGGTGCGCGGCCGCCCCGCGGACGCGGGGCTGCACCGGTGGCGCGAGACGCTGATGCAGCTGGAATCGGTCAGCCTCGGCCGGCGGGACCTGTCGGTGGCGTTCAGCTGGTCGCTGCTCAACTGGATCGCCGACGTGGCGTGCCTGGGCTTCGCGGCCTATGCCGCCGGGGACCACGCGTCGGTCGCGGGGCTCACGGTCGCCTACGCCGCCGCCCGCGCGGTCGGGACCATCCCGCTGATGCCCGGCGGCCTGCTGGTCGTGGAGGCGGTGCTGGTGCCGGGCCTGGTGTCCAGCGGCATGTCGCTGCCCAACGCCATCTCGGCGATGCTGATCTACCGGCTGATCAGCTGGCTGCTGCTGGCCGCGATCGGCTGGGTCGTGTTCTTCTTCGTGTTCCGCACCGAGCCGTTGGCCGATCCCGACGACCCGGCGGACGACGCCCCGACCGGCCCGATCCCCGGGCTGGGCCGCGGCCTCCCCGGTGCCACCGATCCGACCGACACCGCCCTGCAGGGGCCGCTACCGCCCGACCGGGCGCCCGGCGCGCGGGAATAGCTATCCCGCGGTGTTGCCGCGCGGCGGGCCGGGCAGCGGGTTGGCGGCCGCCGGCGGGCTGGGCTGCGGCGCGGCCGGCGGGATCGCGGCCGGACCCGTCTCGCCGCCCAGCGGGGAGGCGCCCGCCGGCCCGGTTCCGGCGGGGCGGGATGCGTCGGGTCGTGCGGGTGGCGCGGCGCCGCGGCCACCAGGCTGGCCGCCACCGGCGGCCGCGCCGGGCGGCCGTTGAGGGTGGGGCGCTTGCGTTCGTCGGGCAAGTCGATCTCGCCCAGGCCGATCCGGTTCTGCAGGCGGCGCGCCCAGCGCGGCGCCCACCAGCAGTCGTCGCCCAGCAGCTTCATCACCGACGGCACCAGGAACATCCGGACCACGGTGGCGTCCAGCAGCAGCGCCGCCATCAGGCCGAACGCCAGGTACTTCATCAACACCAGGTCGGAGAACACGAACGAACCGGCGACCACCGCCAGCACCAGCGCCGCCGCGGTGATCAACCGCCCGGTGGTCGCCGTGCCGATGCGGATGGCCTCCGCCGTCGACATGCCCCGCTCCCTGGCCTCGACCATGCGGGAGACCAGGAACACCTCGTAGTCGGTGGCCAGCCCGAAGCCGACCGCCACCACCAGCGCGATGAGGACCACCATCAGCGACGTCGGCGTGAAGTTCAGCCACTTCGACAGGTGCCCGTCGACGAAGATCCAGGTCAGGATGCCCAGCGTCGACCCCAGGGTCAGCGCGCTCATCAGCACCGCCTTGACCGGCAACACCACCGATCCGAACGCCAGGAACATCAGCAACAGCGTGGCGCTGAGCAACAGCACCAACATCAGCGGACCCTTCGCCGCCAGGCTGTGAATGCTGTCCTGCTCCAGCGCCGGCGTGCCGCCGACCAGCAGCGTGAGTCCCTTGGGCGGCGAGATGGCCCGCAGCTCGTTGATCTTCTTCGCCGCGTCGCTCTTGCTGACCAGGCCGTTCTGGATCACCCGTATCGAGTCGTCCTTGGGATGCGTCCCGTTGGGCCCGCTCACGCACGGGTTACCCGCGATCGTCGGGCAGGGCCGCTCCTCCCACGTCTTGTCGGTGAAGCCGGAGATCGAGCTGATCCGGTTGCGGATGTCGGCGACCTGTTGGTCGGTGACCTTGCTGCCGTTGGTGCTCTCGATCACCACGGTCAACTGCTCGGTGCGGTAGCCGGGGAACAGCTTGTCGAAGTGCTGCTGCGCCTGGCGGACCGGGTTGTCCGGCGGCAGGTACTTCTCGCTCATGCCGCCGAAGGACAGGTTGCCCAGCGGGATGACCAGCAGGATCATGCCGACCGCGATGGGGATCGCGAAGGCCAGCGGCCGCTTCATCACCCAGTTCACCAGCTTGCCCCAGAAGCCGGCCTCGACCTCTTCCCGGGTCTTGGTCTTCTGCAACCGGTCGGCCAGCCAGTTCAGGTAGGCGCGCGAGACCTTCCAGTGGCGCAGGAACGGCACCCGGAACGCGGTCCGGACCCCGAGCGCGTCGACGTGGCGGCCCAGGATGGCCAGGCACGCCGGCAGGAAGGTGATCGACAGCAGCGCCGCCAGCCCCACCGCGGCGAAGATCGCGTACGTCAGCGAGTGCACGAAGCCCTGCGGCAGCACCAGCAGGCTGGCGCTGGACGCGATGATCAGCACCGCCGAGAACGTCACGGTGCGGCCGGCCGTCATCACGGTGCGCCGCACCGCGGCTTCGGTGTCGTAGCCCTCCGCGATCTCCTCCCGGAACCGGCTCACCACGAACAGGCCGTAGTCGATGGCGATGCCCAGGCCGATCAGCGAGACCACCGGCTGGGCGAAGAAGTGCACCGGCCCGAACACCGCGACCAGGCGCAGGATGCCCAGCGCGCCGGCGATGCTCAAACCGCCGACGATGGCCGGCAGGCCGGCGGCGACGGCGCCGCCGAACACCAGGAACAGCACCACCGTCACCAGCGGCAGCGCCAGCACCTCCATGCGGCGCTGGTCGGTGGCGATGGTGCCGGTCAGCGCGTTGGCGATCGGCTCGAGGCCGGCCAGTTGCACGGTGCCGCCGTCCAGCTTCTGCAGGTCCGGCGCGATCGTCTTGTAGTTGTTGAGGATGGTGTCGTCGTCGTCGCCCTTGAGCGGGATCGACACGAAGGTGTGCTTGCGGTCCTCGCTGGCCATGCCCTTGATGATCGGGCTGGTGCTGTCCGGGGCGGCCAGCCAGCCGGCCCAGCCGACGACCTGGTCGGGGTGATCGGTCTTGAACTTGTTGAGCTCACCGACGATCTTGTCGCGCCACGCCGGGTCGTCGACCGTCTTGCCGTTGGGCGCGGTGAACGTCGCCACCACGTGGCTGGTGCGGTCGCGGCCGTAGGTCTGGTCACCCAGCACCGAGGCCTTCACCGACTGACTGCCCTCGTCGTAGAAACCGCTCTGCGTGACGTGCTTGCCGAGGCTGATCCCGAAGACGCCGCCGAGGAGGCACAGAGCTACAGTGACCCCGATTACGATGTACCGGAATCGGTACACGGTTCGACCCCACCAGGCGAACACGCAAGCTCCTTACTGGATCGTTGACGACCCGCGCAATGTCCTTCGGTTTTTCCAGCCAGTGTCACACACGCGCGGTCAACAGCGCGGACAGCGGCCGGAACGGCTGAAGCCACGCCCCCTGGTCAGGCAGCGAATCTAGGCCGATTCGCGGCAACGGCTCCCGGAAAACACCCGCGATGTCCTCCAGGTCGACAAAGTCCAAGGTATCCGACGCTAGCGCCCAACTCGCGTGTTCGCGAAATCCGATCACCTGGACGCTGACCCCGCTGCGAGCTATCTCCTCCAGCGGCAAGCGGAACGCCTGACCGTCGGCCGAGGCCACCACCAGCGCCGCGAGCCCTTCGGCGCGGCGCCGCTCGATGTGGGCGAGCATGTCGCGGTCCACGTCGCTGTCCTCGTCGATCTTGGGCTTGGCGAAGACGGCGAACCCGACGTTGCGCAGGGCGTCCACCCAGGGCCGCACCACGTCGGCGCTACCCGGGGCGATGTTGGTGAAGACGGTCGCCTCCGGTTCCACGACGACGCCCGGCCGGCCCGCGCTCACCTCGGCCGTGCGGCCCAGCAGCCAGCGCCCCAGGGCGTCGAACCGCGGCCGCTCCAGGGCCGTCGGCCGCCGCCCGAGGATCGAGCCCAGGCCCATGTCCAGGTTGGGGGCGTCCCACACCAACAGCACGCGCCCGCCCGGCGGGGTGAACGTGCCGAGGTCGCCCTGCGGCGCACCGGAGAGCACCTCGGGGTCTTCCAGCGGCTCGGCTCCCGCCGCGGCCTGTTCCGTCAGGCTCATATGCATCGCCTATTCGTTGCCTGATCTCGCCCGGTCAGTTCCGAAGCCAGATGAACTCGGTGACGAGGCTGCCCGCTTCCTGAGCTTTCGTCTCGTACTTGGTTGTCGGGCGAACCGTCGAGATCCCCAGCCGACCACCCGGATCGGCCCTCCGCAACCGGGGTTCGGCGTCGCCGACCTCGGCGATGTGCTCGGCGTACCCCGCGTGATCCGTCGCGACGTGCAGCACACCACCCGGGAGTAGCCGGTCGGCGATCATGCCAACCGTGCCCGGCTGCAGGAAGCGCCGCTTGTGATGGCGCGCCTTGGGCCACGGGTCGGGGAAGAACACACGGACCCCGGCCAGCGTGCCCGGCGCGATCAACCGCTGCAGCACCTCCACGGCGTTGCCGCGGATCAGCCGGATGTTGTCGACCTGGTCGCGGTCGATCGCGACCAGCAGCTGCGCCAGCCCACGCCGGTAGATCTCCACCGCAATGACGTCGACGTCGGGCTCCTGCTTGGCCATCGCGAGCGTTGAAGTCCCGCTGCCGCAACCGATTTCGAGGACCAGCGGCGCCTGGCGGCCGAACCACGCCTGCGGATCGAGGGTCGGCTCGCGCGGGCCGTCGTCGCCGTCGGGCGAGGGTCCCAGCGAAAGACCCAGCTGCGGCCAGCGGCGCTCCCACGTCTGGCGCTGACCGTCGGAGAGGGCCGAGCGCCGCGAGCGGAACGTCGACGCGGGGAGCAGGCGCTGCTCGTGGCGCTCCGGTGTGCCCACCGGCGTGCCGGGTGACACCGACACCCCGCGTTGCGCTTGCATTTGTCCATGGTGGCCCATGAATGCCGGATGTAGCCGCCCCTGGTCCGGATTGATACCCAACAGTTGCTTTGAGCTGGTAGTTGTCAAACGGTGGCTCGCATCGTGACAGCGCAGGTGCCACCATGCGGTGGAACCACGAGACGAGCGGGGGGAGCCCGGCGGTCGGGAATTCCGGTGGGACGGCCCGCCGGGCGGCCGGGCCGATCGAATCGAACGGGCGGGGCATGAGGGGACAAGGACACCAGATTTTCGTCGACGAACTGGCGCGATTCGCCGCCGGCTGCGCCGACCCGCGCGTGACGTCGATCGCCGAGCGCGCCGCAGCGCCGTTGCGCCTGGTGGTCGACGGCCGCCCGGGCGTCGGCCGCGCCACGGTGGCCCGCGCGCTGGACGGGGCGGGGATCACCGCCCGGGTCCGGGGCACCGCCGAAGCAGACGCCGCAGTCGCCGCCGACGTGGTGGTCTACGTGCTGGCCGAGGTGGTCAAGCCCGAGGACGCCGCGGCGATCGCCGCCGCCGATCGCCCGGTGGTCGCCGTGCTCAACAAGGCGGACCTGACGGCCCTGTCCGGGCGTGGCGGGGACGAGCCGCTGGTGGCCGCCCGCGCCCGCTGCGCGGAGCTGTCCGCCCGCGCCGGCGTCGCCGTCGACCCGATGATCGGGGTGCTGGCGGTCGCCGCGCTGACCGAGCTGGACCGCGACGGCACTGGCGGCAGCGCGGGTTCGCTGTGGGCGGCGCTGCGCACGCTGGCCGCCCATCCCGGCGGGGTGGGCCTCGACGGGTCCTTCGCGGGTTTCCTGGGCGCCGAGTACCCGGCGGACAGCCCGCTGCCGGCCGACGCGCGCGAGCGCCTGCTGCGCGCCCTGGACCTGTTCGGCATCGCCCTGGGGATCGCCGCCGCCCGGCAGGGACGGACGGCGGCGCAGGCTCGGAAGCTGTTCCGCCGGACCAGCGGCGTGGACGCCGTCCTGGGGCGGATCGCCGGCGCGGGCGCCGAGGCCCGCTATCAGCGGGTGCTGACCGCGGTGGCGGAGCTGGAGGCGCTGGCCGTCGGCGACGCGGCCCTCGGGGAGCGCATCACCGGCTTCCTGTCGCGCGACGACACCGTGGTGGCGCGCATGGCCGCCGCCGTCGACCTCGCCGAGGCGGCCGGCCTCGATCCCGAGGGCCCCGGGTCCCCCGACATGAACGGCGCGGGGCACCGCGACCCGACCGCGCACCTGCCGCGGGCGGTGCGCTGGCAGCGCTACAGCCGCGCCAGCAGCAGCGACCTGCACCGCGCCTGCGGCGCCGACATCGCCAGGGGGTCGCTGCGGCTGTGGTCGCAGGCGTGCGGGTCCCTGCCGGGGCAGTGGGCATGAGCGACGACCACGACGATCCGGGCGGGCCGGTCTCGGCGGTCTCGGCGGTCGACGCGCTGGTCGCCGGTGCCGCGCCCGGGCTGGCGATGCCCGCCACGCACCGCCGCGACGTGGCGCTGGTGACCGGCCCGTGGCTGGCCGGGGTGAGCGGGGTGGCCGCGGCCCTGCGTGAACGGTTGTCGCAGCACAAGTTCGTCGAATCGACGGATCTGGGATCCGGCGACGCGCCGCTGGCGGTCGTGTTCGTCGTCTCGGCGGCGACGCCGCTGACCGACTCCGACTGCGCGCTGCTGGACGCCGCGGCCGAGCACACCGACGCCGTGGTGGGCGTGGTGTCCAAGATCGACGTGCACCGGGGCTGGCGGGACGTGCTCGCCGCCAACCGGGACGCGCTGGCCGCGCACGCGCCGCGGTACGGCCGGGTGCGCTGGGTCGGCGCGGCGGCCCGGCCCGACCTCGGCGACCCTGCGGTCGACGACCTCGTCGGCGCGGTCTCTGGGCTGCTCGCCGACCCGGACCTGGCGCGGCGCAACCGGCTGCGCGAGTGGGATTCCCGGCTGCGGACCGTCGCGCACCGGTTCGACCGCGACGTCGAAGGCGCCGGCCGGCGGGCCCGGGTGGAGGCGCTGCGCGAGGAGCGCGCCGGCGCGCTGCAGCAGCGGCGCGAGGCGAAGGCCGAGCGCACCATCACGCTGCGGGGCCAGATCCAGCAGGCGCGGGTGCAGCTGTCGTACTTCGCGCGCAATCGGTGCACCTCGGTGCGCACCGAACTGCAGGAGGACGCGGCCGCGCTGTCCCGGCGCGCGATGCCGGAGTTCGCCGACCGCGCGCGGGAACGCCTGGACGAGGTGGTCGGCGAGGTCAGCGACGGGGCCGAGAGCCAGCTCGCCGACGTGGCCCACGCGCTGGACGTGGCGATAGACCTGCCGGCGCCCCGGGAGCTGCCGACCGTCGACGTCCCCGCCGTGCCGCTGACCTCGCGCCGCCAGGAGACCTGGCTGACGGCGGTGTTGGGCGTCGGTTTCGGCCTGGGCGTCGCCCTGACGCTGAGCCGGCTGCTCACCGGCCTGGCGTCCCGGTTGAGCCCCGCCCTGACCGTCGCCGGTGCGGCGGCGTGCGTGGCGATCGGGCTGGCGCTGACCTTCGTGGTCATCCACATCCGCGGCCTGCTGCGCGACCGCGCCCTGCTCGATCGCTGGGCCGGCGACGCGACCGCCGCGCTGCAGTCCGTCGCCGAGGAGCTCGTCGCCACCCGGGTCCTGGTGGCCGAGTCGCTGCTGAGCAAGGCGCTGCTGGCCCGCGACGAGGCCGAGAACCAGCAGGTGAGCGGCGCGGTGGGGATCATCGACACCGAATTGCGTGCGCACGCCGCGGCCGCCGCCCGCGCCGCCGCCGCGCGCGACCGGGACATGCCCGCGGTGCTGAGCGCCTGGAACGCGGTGCGTGCAGAGCTAGGCGAACCGGGTATACCTGCCCAGGAAAACCCTACCGACGGGGCGGGGAGCGTCGAGCCCGAGAAACCCGCTGTGAGGAGCGACGATGAGGAACCGGACTGAGTTTCTGAATCGTTGTAGTGAGAAGGCTTATACCTGCCCGAGACTCACTCGACAAGCGCGCCACGATAACCTGTAGTTAACGCCACCATGCAAGCAGTTGTGTGGGTGATGGCATAACGAGCAATGAAGCCCGAAACGAAACACCAGGAGAGTTCGATGACTTCAGCGACCATTCCCGGTCTGGACAACGCCCCTACCAACCATCCCGGGCTGCTGTCCTGGGTGCAGGAGGTCGCGGAGCTCACGCAGCCCGACCGGGTGGTCTTCGCTGACGGCTCCGACGAGGAGTTCAACCGGCTGGCCGAGCAGCTGGTCGCCGCCGGCACCTTCAAGCGGCTGAACGAGAAGAAGCACCCGAACTCCTACCTGGCGCTGTCCGACCCGTCCGACGTCGCGCGGGTGGAGTCGCGGACGTTCATCTGTTCCGAGCGCGAGATCGACGCCGGCCCCACCAACAACTGGATGGACCCGGCCGAGATGCGCTCGACGATGACCGACCTGTACCGAGGCTGCATGCGGGGCCGCACCATGTGGGTGGTGCCGTTCTGCATGGGCCCGCTGGGCGCCGACGACCCCAAGCTGGGCGTCGAGATCACCGACTCCGAGTACGTCGTGGCCTCCATGAAGGTGATGACGCGGATGGGCAAGGCCGCGCTGGAGAAGATCGGCGACGACGGCTTCTTCGTCAAGGCGCTGCACTCGGTGGGCGCTCCCCTCGACGAGGGCCAGCAGGACGTGCCCTGGCCGTGCAACGACACCAAGTACATCACCCACTTCCCGGAGACCCGCGAGATCTGGAGCTACGGGTCGGGCTACGGCGGCAACGCGCTGCTGGGCAAGAAGTGCTACTCGCTGCGGATCGCCTCGGCCATGGCCCACGACGAGGGCTGGCTCGCCGAGCACATGCTGATCCTCAAGCTGATCTCCCCGGAGAACAAGGCCTACTACTTCGCCGCGGCGTTCCCGTCCGCGTGCGGCAAGACCAACCTCGCCATGCTGCAGCCCACCATCCCCGGCTGGCGCGCCGAGACGCTCGGCGACGACATCGCGTGGCTGCGGTTCGGCAAGGACGGCCGCCTGTACGCGGTGAACCCGGAGTTCGGCTTCTTCGGCGTGGCGCCCGGCACCAACTGGAAGTCCAACCCCAACGCCATGCGCACCATCGAGGGCGGCAACACCGTCTTCACCAACGTCGCGCTGACCGACGAGAACGACGTGTGGTGGGAGGGCCTGGAGGGCGACCCGCAGCACCTGGTCGACTGGAAGGGCAACGACTGGTACGCCGGCAAGACCGAAACGCCTGCCGCGCACCCGAACTCGCGGTACTGCACCCCGATGTCGCAGTGCCCCATCCTGGCGCCGGAGTGGGACGACCCGCAGGGCGTGCCGATCTCGGGCATCCTGTTCGGCGCTCGCCGCAAGACCACCGTGCCGCTGGTGACCGAGGCCCGCGACTGGCAGCACGGGGTGTTCATGGGCGCCACCATGGGCAGCGAGCAGACCGCCGCCGCCGAGGGCAAGGTCGGCACCGTCCGCCGCGACCCGATGGCCATGCTGCCGTTCCTGGGCTACAACGTCGGCGACTACTTCCAGCACTGGATCGACCTGGGCAAGCAGTCCGACGAGTCCAAGCTGCCGAAGGTGTTCTTCGTCAACTGGTTCCGTCGCGACGCAGACGGCGGCTTCCTGTGGCCGGGCTTCGGCGAGAACAGCCGGGTGCTGAAGTGGATCGTGGACCGCATCGAGCACCAGGCCGGCGGGCAGGACACCCCGATCGGCGTCGTGCCGACGGCCGACGACCTGTACCTCGACGGCCTCGACGTCAGCAAAGACGACGTCACCAAGGCGCTGGCGGTCAACCCCGCCGAGTGGCGCGAGGAATTGCCGCAGATCGAGGAGTGGTTCGAGTTCGTCGGCGAGAAGCTGCCGACCGGCGTCAAGGACGAGTTCGAGGCCCTCAAACAGCGGCTCGGCGAAGCCGGCTAAGCCCGGCCCGGTTACTCAAAGGCGCGATCTCGCGTTGGCCTTCTTGTCGACGTACATCAACTCGTCGGCCCGCGCGAGCAGCTCGTCCACCGTCGGGCTCTCGGTGGCCGGCGCCCGCACCAGCCCGACGCTCGCCGACAGGCGGTACGGGCGGTCGCTGGTCTCGTTGAACCGCCGAAACGCCTCGTCGAGCCGCTCCTTGAGGGACGCCGTGTCGTTCTCGCTTTCGCTGACCATGACGCAGAACTCGTCGCCGCCCATGCGGGCGAGGATGTCGGATTCTTCCTTCATGTCGCGCAGGGTCTGCGCCACGTCCTTGATCAGGCAGTCGCCGACGTCGTGGCCCAGTTCGTCGTTCACCCGTTTCAGCCCGTCGACGTCGAGAAAGGCCAGGACGCAGCTGCGCCCCAGGTGGTGCGTGCCATGCAGCTTCTGCTCGGCCCTCAGGTAGAACCCGCGGCGGTTGTTGAGCCCGGTCATCTCGTCGGTGATCGACAGCCGGCGGATCTCCTCGTTCGCCGATTCCAGCGCGGCGGTGCGGTCGCGCACCCGCTGCTCCAACTCGGAGTACACCTGGACGTTCTCCATGGCGATCGACGTCGAGTCGGCCAGCGCCTGCAGCAGCCGGACCTCCTGGTCCGACGGCGAGTGCTGGTGTGCCCAGTAGTTGCCGATGGCCCCGATCGGGTTCTGTTTGCGGATCGGGACCATGACCAGGCTCTTGACGAAGGTCGGCTGGTAGATACCCCGGGGGATCCGCGGGTCGTGGTAGACGTCCGGGATGATCGCGGCCTCGCGGTTGAGCATCGCCCAGCCGCTGACGCACACCTCGATCGGGAAGCGGCTGCCCTTCCACAGGGGCGCGATCGCGTCCTCGTCGGCGTAGTAGCACGTGTTGTCGTCGCGCAGCACGAAGGTGGCGCCGTCGCAGCCGGTCAGTTCCCGCGCCGACGACCGGACGATGAGCTGCACCTCGGCGAGGCTGCGCGCCAGCGACAGTTCCTGCACCGCCTCCAGGAGCCGTTCCATGCCGCCGACGTAGTCGTAGGCCCCGAACTCGCGGTCGGAGGTGCAGCAGGCCGCGGGCGCATCCAGGGGCTCGGCGGTCATTCACACCTCCCTACGGCGGCACAGCAAACGCACAATCACGTTACACGATCGACGCGTCGCGGCGGCCGACCGTCACGGCGAATCGCCCCATCTGTCGACCGCCGCCGCCGTGTCCGGGCACAGCGCGTGGCTGGCGAAGAACAGGATTTTGCCGGCCTGGCCGGGCTCATACCCGGCGCGCAGCGCGGCCTGGGCGGCCACGTCCGGGGCGGCGTTGTGATGCAGTTGCTGGCAGATGGAGTTGCCGATGTCGAGCGCCGTCGCGGGGTTGCTGTAGGCGATGTGGGCGGCGTCCAGGCCGGACAGATAGTCGGAGGTGCCGTCGGCGCGGGCGGCCGGCGCGGCGCCGATCGAGATTGACAGCGCCGCGGACGCGACCAGCCACGTTTTCATGGCGCGAGCTTAAAGCGCGGCGGCAGCAATTGCCCACCGAACCGCGTTACGGATATCGGTCCTTCTCGGCGCGCTGCGAGCCGGTGGCTGGCAAACCACGCCTGCTTGCGGGCGGCCGGCCCCCAGCGCGTCCGCGGCAGCGCCGATGGCGGTGGCGGTGGCGGAGGTGCTCGAATGGTGGCGATGGTGAACCTCGATCGGCGGCGCGCGTTGTCCGGGGCCCTCGCGGTGGGTTGTCTGTTGGCCGGCTGCCACGGCGGACCAGCGGC
>NZ_LZKC01000199.1:0-17525 GCF_001672685.1 Mycobacterium sp. E2462 | reverse complement strand
CGGTCGGTCGTCGGCCGAGGCCTCGGTGCCCGAGCTGTTCGCCGCCCAGGTGGCGCGCACCCCGGACGCGGTGGCGGTCAGCTTCGGCGGCGCGACCATGACGTATCGGGAGTTGGACGCGGCCGCCAACCGGCTGGCGCGGCATCTGGCCGGTCTGGGGGCGGCGCGGGGCGAGTGTGTGGCGGTGGCGTTCCCGCGCTCGGCCGAGGCGATCGTCGCGATCCTGGCCGTCCTGAAGTCCGGGGCGGCCTACCTGCCGATCGACCCGGCCGTGCCGGACTCCCGCGTCGACTTCGTGGTCGGCGACGCCGGTCCGGTCGCCGCGGTGACCACCGCCGAGCTGGCGTCCCGGTTCGCCGGGCGCGGGGTGCCGGTCGTCGAGCCCGACGCGCCCGCCGTCCAGGCCATGCCCGACACGGCGTTACCGCTGCCCGCCGCCCACGACATCGCGCACATCATCTACACCTCGGGCACCACCGGCGTGCCCAAGGGCGTGGCCACCACGCACGCGAACGTCACCCAGCTCCTCGCCACGCTGCACGTGGGGTTGCCGTCCGGGCCGAACGAGGCTTGGTCGCAATGGTATTCGTACGCGTTCGACGCGTCCGTCGAGGAAATCTGGGGGGCGCTGCTGCACGGCTCGCGCCTGGTGATCGTGCCCGAAGCGGTCGCCGCGCTGCCCGATGACCTGCAGGCGTTGCTGATCGACGAACGGGTCACCGTGTTGCACCAGACCCCGTCGGCGGTCTCGGCGCTGTCCCCGCGGGCGCTGGAGTCGGTGGCGTTGGTGGTGGCCGCCGAGGCGTGCTCGGCGGAACTGGTCGACCGGTGGGCGCCGGGGCGGGTGATGACCAACGCCTACGGGCCGACCGAGACCACGATGTGCGTGGCGGTCAGCCCGCCGCTGCGCGCCGGGACGGGAACACCGCCGATCGGTGCGCCGGTGCCCGGGGCGGCGTTCTTCGTCCTGGACCGGTGGCTGCGGGCGGTGCCCGTGGGCACCGTCGGCGAACTGTACGTGGCCGGGCGCGGACTGGGCGCCGGCTACCTGCGCCGCCCGGGGTTGACCGCGTCGCGCTTCGTGGCATGCCCGTTCGGCGAGCCCGGCCGGCGGATGTATCGCACCGGAGATCTGGTGCGATGGCGCGCCGACGGGCAGCTGGACTATTTGGGCCGCGCCGACGAACAGGTCAAGATCCGCGGCTACCGCATCGAACTCGGGGAGATTCAGGCTGCGCTGGCCGCCGTGGACTCGGTCGACCAGGCCGTGGTCGTCGTGCGCGAGGACCGCCCCGGCGACAAGCGCCTGGTCGGTTACGTCACCGAGTCCGCGCCGGGCGCGCTCGACGTGCAGGCCGCACGGGCGGGGCTGCGAGAGACGTTGCCGCCCTTCATGATTCCGGCAGCCCTCGTCGTGATCGACGCGCTGCCGTTGACGGTCAACGGCAAGCTGGACACCCGCGCGCTGCCGGTGCCGGCCTACCGCGACGCCGACTACCGCGCCCCGGGCACCGACCTGGAACGCCTCCTCGCCGAGGCCTACGCCGAGGTGCTGGGCCTGGATCGAGTGGGACTCGACGACTCCTTCTTCGACCTCGGCGGCGACTCGTTGTCCGCGATGCGCCTGATCGCCACCCTCAACAAAACCCTGGGCGCCCACCTGACGGTGCGCACCCTGTTCAGCGCGCCGACGGTCGCCGGTCTGAGGGAGCGCGTGCACGATTACGCCGACGACCCGCGCTTCGTGCAGGTGCACGGCAGCGCCCCCACCGAGGTGCACGCGCGCGACCTGACGCTCGAGAAGTTCCTCGACGCCGACACGCTGGCCGGCGCGTCGGCACTGCCCGGCCCCGGCGCCGAGGTGCGGACGGTGTTGCTGACCGGGGCGACCGGATTTCTGGGGCGCTACCTGACGCTGCAGTGGCTCGAACGCCTCGAACTGGCCGACGGGACGTTGATCTGCCTGGTGCGGGCGGCGTCGGACGAGGACGCGCGCCGCCGCCTGGAACAGACCTTCGACAGCGGTGACCCCCGGCTGACCAAGTACTTCCACGAGTTGGCCGCCGACCGGCTCGAGGTCGTCGTCGGCGACAAAGGCGAACCCAATCTCGGCCTCAGTCAACGGGATTGGCAACGGCTGGCCGACACGGTGGACCTGATCGTCGACGCGGCGGCGGTGGTCAACGGCGCGCTGCCCTACAGCGAACTGTTCGTCCCGAACGTGGTCGGCACCGCCGAGCTGATCCGGCTGGCGCTGACCGGCAGGCGAAAGCCCATCAGCTACGTGTCGACGGCCAACGTCGGCGACCCGATCGAGCCGTCGGCGTTCCGCGAAGACGCCGACATCCGGGTCGTCAGCCCCACCCGCAAGAACGACGGCAGCCGCGTCAACGGCTACGGCAACAGCAAGTGGGCCGCGGAGGTGCTGCTGCGGGAGGCCCACGAGCGCTGCGGACTGCCGGTCGCGGTGTTCCGCAGCGGAATGATCCTGGCCGACACCACCTACGCGGGCCAGCTCAACCTGTCGGATCTGGTCACCCGGATGGTGCTCAGCGTCCTGGCCACCGGCATCGCCCCCACGTCGTTCTATCGCCTTGACGCGCAAGGGAATCGGCAGCGCGCCCACTACGACGGCCTGCCCGTGGAATTCGTCGCCGAGGCGATCGCGACGCTGGGCGCTCAGGTCGTCGACGGGTTCGAGACCTACCACGTGATGAACTCGCACGACGACGGCATCGGGCTCGACGAATACGTTGACTGGCTGATCGAGGCCGGTTATCCGATCGAGCGCGTCGACGACTTCGGTGCATGGCTGCGCCAATTCGAGGCGAGGCTGCGGGCGCTGCCCGACCGCACCCGCGAGCACTCCATCCTCGCGGTGCTGTCCGCGGCGAACTCCGCGGCGCTGCAACCGGCCGCGCCGCCCGCCCGCTTCGCGTCCACCGATCGGTTCCGCGCCGCGGTGCAGGACGCGAAAGTGGGCCCCGACAACGACATTCCGCACGTGTCACCGGCGGTCGTCGTTCAGTACGCGGTCGGCCTGCAGCTGCTGGGCCTGGTCGAGGGCGGTTAGGTCTGGAATTCCGCCGTGGGCCGGTCGGTGAGCACGTCGCGGCCGGCACCGGCGCCCACACTGGCGGCCTCGCCGTGCGCCAGGCCCACGGTCGCGACGATCACCGTCACCGCGGCCACCGTGAGCACCACCCACTCCGGGCCGCCGGCCTCGAGCGTCTCGCCCAGAACGGTGATGCCGAGCACCCCGCCCACGACGGGCTTCGCCACGATGATCGTCGGCAGGGACGCCGTCAACGCGCCGGCGCGGTACGCCGACTGGTGGATGATCATCCCGGCGGCGCCGGTGAACACCCAGGCGTAGAACTCGGGCGTGCGCCACAACTGGGCGGGGTCGTGCTCGACGATGTCGACGACGCCCTTCATCAAGACCGCGAACACGGCCAGCAACGAGCCGGCCACCGCCGCCAACAGCAACGCCGCGACCGGTCGGTCCGCCCACACGCGGGCGCCCGCCAGGCCCAGCGCCAGCACCGGACCGAGCGCGACCGCCACCACGACCCAGGTGTGCAGCGGCGCGCGCTGCTGGCCGCCGGTCGGGTCCCCGACCGCGATGAGCACGGCCAGCGCCGCCGCCAGCAGCAGCGCCCACAGCCACTCGCGGCGCGTGATGGCATGCCGGCTCATCCGCGCGTACACCGGAAGCGCGAACAGCAGCGCCGTCACCTGCAGCGACATGACGAGCAGGACGGAGCCCTTGTCCAGGGCGGCCGCGAGCAGCACGTAGCTGCCGATGTCACCGAGGCCGCCCAGCCACCAGCGCCGATCGCGCAGCAACATGCCGAACAACGCCAGGTGGCCCACCGGCTTGTCGGTGACCTCCTGCGCCGACCGTTGCCGCACCACGTTGCCGATCGCGGACGCCAGCGCGGCACACAGGGCCAGGAGGGCGGCCAGATGCGTGTGCGACATGGCTAACTCCTCGTGCGGTTGAGCTTGCGCTCCAATTTAACCGTCACGCCCGCCGCGGGCCCACCGAACGCGGCGGCCGGGCGCCGGCGCCGCCGCGACGTCAGAGCGGGAACTTGGTGCCGGTGAGACGTTCGGAGAGGTCCCACAGCGCGACGGCCGTGGCGTCCCGTTTGGCCAGCCAGTTCCGCCAGGTCGGCTGCGTTCGCCCGTACAGCCCGAACCGCGGGCCCACAAAGGTGTCACCCGGCAAATCCCGGGCCACCGCGTACAGCGTCTGGCGGGCGCCGAAGTCGGCGTCGGTGGACACGATGCGGTCCACGGCCAGCACCACGGCGTCCCCGAGCCGGCGGCCCGAGTTGCCCTGCAGGTTGGTGTGCGACCAGCCCGGATGGGCGGCCAACGCGCGGACCGGCGACGAGGCGGCCCGCAGCCGCCGCTGCAATTCGCGGGTGAACAGCAGGTTGGCCAGCTTGGACTGCCCGTAGGCCAGCCACGCCGAATACGGCCGGGACTCCCAGTTGAGGTCGGTGAGGCTGATGTAGCCGATGTTGTGCAGCAGCGAGGAGACCGTCACCACCCGGTCACCGATCTTGGGCAGCAACAGGTTGGTGAGCGCGAAATGGCCCAGGTGGTTGGTGCCGATCTGCCCCTCGAAGCCGTCCACGGTCGAGCCGTGCTTGGTGGCCATGATGCCCGCGTTGTTCACCAGGACGTCGACCGCGTCGACACCGTCGGCGAACCGCCCCACCGAGGCCAGATCCTGCAGGTCGAGCTCGCGCACCTCGACTCGCCCGGTCATCCGCGCCGCCGCCGCGCGGCCCTTGCCCGTGTCGCGGACCGCCAGGATCACGCGCGCGCCGACGCGCGCCAACGCCCGCGCGGTCGCCTCGCCGAGGCCGGCGTTGCCGCCGGTGACGACGACGGTGCGCCCGTCGAACGAGGGCAGGTCCGCCGTGGTCCAGTCAGCCATGCCAGCCACAGTAACGGTGCCATCCCCGGGACCGGGCACCTCACAGCGGCGCCCGACGCGTGGGCCGCCGCGGGTATCGTGCTCGGGATGACCTGCGACAGCTGCGCTCACGCGTCGGGAGTCGCCGGATGTATCTAGGGGTCATCGTCAACCCGCAAGCGCGCCGCAACCGCGCCAGCCGGGGTGACCGGATCGCCGAACTGCGGCGCGCTGTCGGCTCGGTGGGCGAGGTGCACGAGACGGCCTCCATCACGGAATTGCGCGCGACCATCGCGGACCTCTACCCGCGCGTCACGCACCTGGTGGCCGACGGCGGTGACGGGGCCCTGCACTGGTTGATCAACGAGGTGGAGCGCTGCGAGGCCGATTCGCTGCGCTGGCCGGCGTTCGTGCCGAGCAACGGCGGCAGCGTCAACGCCGTCGCGCGCAAGGCCGGCGTGCGCGGGCGACCCGACGCGATCATCCGCGGGCTGGCGGTCGCCGCCCGCCGCGAGGCGCCGCCGCCCGAGGTGCTGCTCGACACGTTGGCCCTGGACGGCCGCACCGCCGACGGCGCCCCGTTCCACCGGCTGTGCTTCGGCCTGGCCGCGGGCGGCGTGGGCAACCGGTTCTACGAACGGTATTACGACGCACCCGATCACGGCCGCCTCGCGGTGGCCCGGGTGCTGGGCCGCACGCTCGGCGACTACCTCACCTCGAAGGTGACGCCGGGCCGGTCGTCGACCCCGAACTACGCCAGCGTCCTGCTGGCGCCGACGCGCGCCCGGGTGGTGATCGACGGCGAGGAGGTTCCGACCCGCACGCACCGGCTCCTGCACGCCGGCGCGATCGACCTGCGCATCGCCGGCCCGCTGCGGCTCTTCCCGAAGGCGGCCGAGCCGGGCGCGCTGCAATTCCAGGCGGGCGAGTTGCGGCCGTCGAAGATCGTCGTCCAACTCCTCGCGGCGCTTACCAACGGCACGGTCCGCGGCGAAAAGATCCGCGACGTCAACGGCCACGAGATGACCATCGAGGCCGAGGGGGAGCCGCTCTCGCCGATCATCGACGGCGAACGTTTTCCGGGCATCGTCACGCTGGCGGCCCACGCGGGGCCCCGCATCCGCGTCGCCCGCGCGGCGCGGCCCTGACGTCAACGTCTGCGCAGGGCGCCGGTGAAATGCCGGGCCGCCGCCGAATTTCGCCCGTTAACGCCCCCGGCGACGATTGTGTGATCAATTATCTTCTGGGTTAAATGTCAGGCCGCTCCATTGTTTCGTGCAAATTCGCAAATGCGCGGTTCAGTACTTACGGAACCGCATCGTCCGTATAACGCCTGCTCAAGCGCGCCGCAGCTGTACTGAGGTCCGCGTTCACGTACGTCAGTACGCGACGCGCCGTGCGCCTCGTTAAGCCCGCCCTGTGGATTGCATGTGCGAACCGGATAAACGCCGCCCGAGCTTTTGCCCGGCCCGCGCAGGCGGCGCTACATTGGTTTTCAATCGAAGACCGGCCGACTCGCCCACGCGGTGGTCGCGACCGGCGGACCTGGAAGGGGGGGGTGCTCCGCGATGGAGACGCTTGTCGATTACCTGCAGATGTGGGAGACGCGGAGGCCGGAGCAGACGCTGTTCCGGTTTGTCGACGACGAGCGCCGCGAACTCGAGCACTACACCTACCAGGGGTTCGCCGAGCGGACCCGCGAACTGGCCGCATACCTCTCCCGGGAGGCGGGCTTGGAGCCGGGCGATCGGGCGCTCCTGGTCTACCCCCCGGGATTGGAAATGGTCGCCGCGCTGTTCGCCTGCGCCCGCATCGGGGTGATCGCGGTCCCGGTCAGCCCCCCGCTGCCGATGTCGTTCGAGTCCGGGCTGGCCAAGCTCGCCTTCATCGCGCGCGACAGCGGAGCCAGGGCGGTTTTGTCGACCAAGCAGTTCGAGTACGACTTCCGCCTGCTGCTCGGCCACCGGTCGGCCACGGCGCCCGGCGTTCCGGACGTCGACCTGCCGCAGCTGCCCTGGTTTGCGACCGACGGCGCGCAGGACTTCGGTGGCGCCCCGGTCGCGGACACCCCCGGGCCGGTCCTGTTCCTGCAGTACACCTCCGGATCGACGAGCGACCCGAAGGGCGTGATCGTGACGCACGCCAACGTCATCGCCAACGGGTCGGCGTTCAGCGGGGGTGAGGTGCTGGTCAGCTGGCTGCCGCAGCACCACGACATGGGGTTGATCTCCGCCTACCTGTTCATCGTCCTCAAGGGCGGCACCACGCACGCCATGTCGCCGCTGGACTTCCTCAAACGGCCGTCGTCCTGGCTCCGGCTGATCAGCGAGGTCGGCGCCACCCACACCCCGGCCCCGAACTTCGCCCTCGAGTACTGCCTGCGCCAGGACAAGTTGCCCGACGCGGAGTTGGCCGGCATCGACCTGAGCAGCCTGGACAGCATCGTCGTGGGCGCCGAGCCGCTGCGGGCCCGCACCTTCGCCCGCTTCCGGGAGCGGTTCGCGCCGTACGGGCTGCGGCCCGAGGCGCTGACCGGTGCGTACGGCATGGCCGAGGCCACGCTCATCGTGTCGTTGCGGGGCCGGCAGATCGTGACCGCCAACAAGCGCGCGTTGGAGAACAACCACGCGCGGGTGGAGCGGACCGCCGGCACGGGCCAGGCGTCGCCGCAGAACAACAACCAAGTCGCGCTGGTCAGCTGCGGAAAGCCGTTGCCCGACAATGTGGTTCGCATCGTCGACCCGCAGACCAGGCGCGCTTTGCCCGAGGGTCGGGTGGGGGAGGTCTGGCTGGACGGGCCGTCCAAGGGTGCCGGCTACTGGAACCGCCCCGAACTGACCGCCGAGTCCTTTGCGGCCCGCATCGTCGGCGACGACGAGCACACCTACCTGCGGACCGGCGATCTCGGATTCGTTTACGAGGGTGAGCTTTTCGTCTGCGGCCGCAGCAAAGACCTGATCATCGTGCGCGGCGTCAACTGCTACCCCTCCGACGTCGAGGCGGTCGTGGAGCGCTCGGTGACGCAGGTCCGCGACGGGTGCGTCGCCGCCTTCGCCGTGGAACGCGAAGAGCGCGAGACCTTGGTGGTGGTGGCCGAGCTGCGCGACGAGGCCGCCCGGCCGGACGGCCGGGCGCTGGCGCGCGCCATTCGCCGACAGTGCCACATCGATCCGCACACCATCGTGTTCGTCCCGCCCCGCACCATCCCCAAGACCAGCTCGGGCAAGGTGCGGCGCGCGCAGACCCGCCAGCTGTTCGAGGGCGGCGAGCTACCGGTGCTGGCCAGCTACGCTCAGCCCGGCCCCGTGCCGGCGGACGCCGACGCCGCGCCGCGGGACCGGTTTCGCCGCCTGATCGACAGCTACGACCTGACCGGCCAGGAGGAGTGCTCGTTCGCGGACCTCGGCATCGACTCGCTGGCCCTGGCCGAGCTGCGCACGGACCTGCAGGCGCTGTTGGAGGACCACGGCGCCGGGGAGTTGGCCGACGAGGTCAACACCCGGTTGCTGCAGCGCCTGACCGTGGCCGAATTCTTCGACCTGACGGCGCGATTCGCCGACGGCGCCGGGCGGCCGATCGACACCCTGCGCCGGGCGCTGGACGACCTCTCCGCCGAATACGAGGCGCGCGAGGCCGCCCAGATGCGCGCGGACGCGGCGCTGCCGTTGCCGGAGCTCGCTCCGGCGCGGTCGGGCGCGGTCACCGACATCCTGCTCACGGGTGCCACCGGGTTCCTCGGCCCGTTCCTGGTCGCCAGCCTGCTGTCGCGGACTTCCCACACGCTGCACGCCCTGGTGCGTGCCAACGACGCGGCGCACGGGGTGGACCGCATCGTGGCCTCGTTGCGCCGGGCTCAGCTGTGGACTCCCGCCCTGGAGGCCAAGGTCCGCTCCCGGGTGCGGGTGGTGTGCGGCGACCTCGCCGAGCCGGCGCTGGGCATCGGGGAGGCGGCCTTCGCGCAACTGGCGCACGAGGTCGACGCCGTCGTGCACAACGGTGCCCTGGTGAATTACGTCCGCACCTATGACGCCCTGCGGCCCGCCAACGTGGAGGGCACCCGCGAATTGCTGCGGTTGGCAATGACGGGCCACCGCAAGGCTTTCCACCTGGTCTCCAGCACCTTCATCTACGGCTGGAGCACCGAACCGGTGGTCGGGGAGTGGGATGCCAACGACGCGATGGCCGGCCTGGACTTCGGGTACTCGCAGACCAAGTGGGTGGCCGAGCAGCTGGCGCTGCGGGCGCAACGGCAAGGCCTCGACGTCCGCATCTACCGGCCGTCGCTCATCTCACCGACCGGCGCCGGCTTCGGCAGCCAGGACGACATCCTGGTGCGGCTCACCGCGTTCATGATCGAGCACGGCGTGGCGGTCGAGGCGCTGAATCAGGTGAGCCTGCTGCCGGCGGACCTGATCGCCGACCACGTGGTCGCGTTGATGGAGCTGCCGGCGGGCGAGGAGGCGCAGGTCTTCAACATGACCGCCGACGACTACTACAACCTCACCGACATCACCCGCATCCTGTCGGAGCGCCACGGTTACCGCTTTGCCTACCACGACATTCCGTCGTTCACCGGGCAGCTGAACACCCGCTGCACGGCGCGCGACCAGCTTTACCCGCTGGTCGATTTCCTGACCCGCTCGGCGGGCAAGATCGCGGCGATGCGCGACAAGCGCTACGACAACACCCAGTACCGGCGCGCGCGTGATCTCGTGGCCACCCGAACGCACGAGCCGCCGCTGGCCGAAACGGTCGACCATCTGGTCCATTTTCTGCGCGGCGCGGGATTGCTCACCGACGATCACGCCGCGACGCGGCAGATCGCCTAGGGGGCGACGATGACGGAGATTGACCACCGGGCCGCCGGGCCGCGCGACGCGTCGCTGGACTCCGAGCGAATCGTCCTGCAGGCGCGCGACGTCGAGTTCGACTGGGCCGCACTGCCGTTCTACTACGTCCCGGACGAACCCTTCACCACGCACTTCTGCAACGTGCTGCATTTGTTGTTGCCGGCGGGTGAGGAGTTCATCGTCGCGGCGTTCAAGGACACCCTGCCCCTGATCAAGGACGATCAGCTGCGCCGCGACGTGCAGGGCTTCATCAGCCAGGAGGCCATGCACTCCCAGGCGCACTCGGGCGTGCTGGACCACTTCGCCGCCAACGACATCGACGTGACGCCGTTCACCGATCAGATGCGGTGGCTGTTTGGCCGGCTCATCGGGGACCGGCCCGGCTGGAGCCGCCGGCGGCGGCAGAGTTGGCTGCTCGAACGGGTCTCGATGGTGGCCGCGCTCGAGCACTACACCGCCATCCTCGGCGAATGGATCCTCGACACCCCGCAGCACGACGCCATGGGCACCGACCCGGTGATGCTGGACCTGCTGCGCTGGCACGGCGCCGAGGAAGTCGAGCACAAAGCGGTCGCGTTCGACACCATGAAACACCTGCGCGCCGGCTACGCCCGGCAGGTGCGCACCCAGCTGCTGATCACGCCGTCCCTGCTGTGGTTGTTCGTCCGCGGCGTGCGATTCATGTATTCGGTGGACCCCCACCTGCCGCCCGGCGCGAAGCCGCGCTGGCGCGACTACTTTCGTGCGGCGCGAAAAGGGTTGGTGCCCGGGCCGTTCGAGTTCCTACGGGTCATCGGCGCGTACTACTCCCCGAACTTCCACCCCTCCCAGCTGGGCGGTGTCGAGCGCGCGGTCGACTACCTCGCCCGCTCGCCGGCGGCCCGCGCGGCCCACTGAAGCGAAGGACCGCTGCCGTGACCCAGTCCCGCGTCGTCACCGCCACCGACGGCATCGCCCTGGCGGTCCACGCCTACGCCCCGATCGACCGCTCGCGGCCCACCGTCGTCGCGATCCACGGATATCCGGACAACCACCACGTCTGGGACGGCGTGGCCGACGAACTCGGGGGCCGCTACAACGTGGTGGCCTTCGACGTGCGCGGGTCCGGCGAATCCGGCACGCCCGCGCGGCGATCCGGCTATCGGTTCGCGCAGTTGGTGGCCGACATCGGCACGGTGATCGACAGCATCGGGGTCGACCGGGTTCACCTGGTGGCCCACGACTGGGGGTCGATCCAGGCCTGGGCGGCCGTCACCGACGATTCGGTGGCGCCCAAGATCGCCTCGTTCACGTCCATCTCAGGGCCGCACCTGAACTACGCGGGCGCCTTCCTGCGATCGGCGCGCACGCCCCGCGGCGTCATCGACGTCGTCCGGCAGGTGCTCGCGTCCTCCTACATCGGGTTCTTCCTGTGCCCGGGGGTGCCGGAGTTGACCATCTGGGCGCGCGCGACGACGAGCGTCTTCGCGCTGGTGGAACTGCTTGGCCGGCCGCGCGGTAGCGGGCAGCGTCGGGCGGCGACCACCCGCTCGCTGCGTGACTACCTCAACGGGCTCAACCTGTACCGCGCCAACATGCCGGCGCCGTTCCTGGCCAACCGGTTGCCGCGAACCGCCGTCCCCGTGCAGACGCTGGTGGCCCGGCGCGATTACTTCGTGTCGCCGCCGCTGCAGCGGTTCACCGGGTCGATCCCGCCCCACGGGCGCGTCGTGCCGATCGAGGGCGGTCACTGGGTGGTGGCCTCGCATCCCGGCGTCATCGCCCGGCTCACCGGCGAGTGGGTGGACCAGACGGCCGCTGCGCGAGCGCGAGACATCTCGTGAGCCAGACGATCTGGAGCAGCCGGCCGGCCGATCTCTACGGCCGGCGCAAACACGACCGGCTGTACACGGCGCTGTGGGGGGTCGGCGCACTGTTCGGTGGCTTGGCCTCCGCGTCGCGCTGGACGCCGGAGCGCGTCACACCGGTCCCGCGGACCACGCGGGCGATCATCGCCCGGCGCGAGGTGCTGACCCCCGACGTCGTCGCGTTGACGCTGGCCGACCCGGACGGCGGGTTGCTGCCGGCCTGGACGCCCGGCGCGCACATCGACCTCCGGCTGCCCTCGGGTCGGCGCCGGCAATACTCGCTGTGCGGCCCGCCGGGGCGGCGCACCGACTACCGCATCGCCGTGCGGCGCATCCCCGACGGTGACGGGGGATCGGTGGAAGTGCACGACGCCCTGCGCGAGGGGGACGCCTGCGATTTCGACGGGCCCCGCAACGCGTTCTCTCTGGTCACCGACGACCGCGAGGCGCTGTTCGTCATCGGCGGCATCGGGGTGACGCCCATCCTGCCCATGATCCGCGCGGCGCAGCAACGCGGCATGCGTTGGCGCGCAATCTATGCCGGGCGCGCCAAGGATCACCTGCCGTTGCTCGACGAGGTGCTGGCGGTGGCGCCCGACCGCGTCACGGTGTGGGCCGACGACGAACGCGGTCGCCCGCCCACCGCGACCGACCTGCTCGCCGGCGCCGGGCCCGGCACGGCGGTCTATGTGTGCGGCCCGTCCGGGATGCTGGAGGCGGTGCGCGCGGTGCGCGACGAACACGCCGACGCGCCGCTGCACTACGAGCGATTCGGGCCCCCACCGGTGCTCGGCGGTGTCGCGTTCGAGCTGGAACTGGCGCGTTCTCAACGGGTCCTGAGCGTGCCGGCGAATCGTTCGGCGCTCGACGTCATGCTCGATGCCGACCCCGCGACCGCCTACTCCTGCCAACAGGGGTTCTGCGGCACGTGCAAGGTCAAGGTGCTCGCCGGGGACGTCGATCACCGGGGGCGCGGGACCGAGGACGGCGCCATGCTGGTGTGCGTGTCGCGCGCGCGCTCGGGCCGCATCGTCATCGACGCGTGAGCGCGGTGTTGCCCCGACATTGAGCTCGGGCACGGCAAGATGAGCGCCGTGCAGGGTTTCAACGTTTCCACCCTGGCGTTGCTGACGGCCGTCGGCTTCGCCGGTCCGCTGCTGGCCGCGGTGCCGCGCCTGCGGATACCGGTCATCGTGGGCGAATTGGCCGCCGGCGTGGTGATCGGCAAGACCGGGTTCGGCCTCGTCGACGACACCAACCCGACATTTGAGTTGCTCGCCAACATCGGCTTCGCGCTGGTGATGTTCGTGGTGGGCAGCCACGTGCCGGTGCGCGACCCCGCCCTGCGGGCCGCGGTGCCGTTGGCGCTGGCGCGCGCCGCGGCGGCCGGTGCCGTCGCGGCGGCGTTGGGCTGGGCGCTGGCCCGGGAATTCGGCACCGGACACGCCGCCCTCTACGGGGTGGTGATGGCGTCGTCCTCGGCGGCGATGGCGTTGCCGATGATCGACTCGCTGCGGTTGCGCGGCCCGCAGGTGTTGTCGGTGACCGCGCAGATCGCCATCGCGAACGCCGCGTGTATCGTGTTGCTGCCCTTGGTGATCGACTCGCGCCACGCCGCGACGGCGGCGCTGGGCGGGCTGGCCATCACCGCGTGCGCCGCGGTCCTGTTCGTGCTGCTGCGGGCGGCCGACCGCAAGGGCTGGCGCCAGCGCCTGCACCATTATTCGCGCGCCAACGAACTGGCGTTGGAGTTGCGGTCCAACCTGTTGGTGCTGTTCGGGTTGGCGACGCTGGCCGTCGTCACGGACGTGTCGATCATGGTGGCCGGCTTCGCCCTCGGTCTGGTGCTCGCGATGGTCGGCGAGCCGCGACGGTTGGCGCGCCAGTTGTTCGGCATCACCGAAGGGTTTTTCAGCCCCCTGTTCTTCGTCTGGCTCGGCGCCTCGCTGCAGGTGCGCGACCTGGGTGCCGAACCGAAATACCTGCTGCTCGGCGTCGGGCTCGGGCTGGGTGGGGTGGTGGCGCACTGCGTGGGACGGCTGCTCGGCCAGCCGCTCACCTTCGCGGTGATGTCCTCCACCCAGCTGGGCGTGGCGGTGGCCGCGGCCACCATCGGCATGCAGCAACACCTGCTGGCCCCGGGCGAGGCGTCGGCGTTGATGTTCGGTTCCTTGCTCACCATCGCGGGCACGGCGATCGCGGGCACGCTCGCCGCGCGGCGCCAGGGTGCCGCGGACGGCACCGTCGCGACCCCAGCCGGCGGCGCCGACGGCGCTGCCGGACCTCGCTCCGAGTAGCCGCTACGGGGGCCGGCAGGATTGAGTAATCCTACGGATCCGGCCGAGTGTGGCGGTGCCGCACGCTGTTTGGCATGACCGTTCCGAATAGCATGTCCAAGACCACGGCCGCCTTCTTCGCTCAGGCCGCCGTCGCGTTCACCGTCAGCTTCGTCGCCGCGCTGGGTGGCATCTACTTCCTGCCGCTCGACGGGTGGCAGCGAATGTTCCTCGGCATCACCTTCCTGTTCCTGGTGTCCAGTGCCTTCACTCTGGCCAAGGTGATCCGCGACCAGCAGGAAGCCGCGACCGTGCGGGTGCGGCTCGACGAGGCCCGCATCGAGAGGCTGCTGGCCGATTATGACCCCCTGACCACCACCACCTGAGTAGAACTACTCACCTCCAAACGCGTAGTAACGCGGGTGCCCGGGCCCGGTCCGATCGGCGACGCTGATCGCGACGCCCGCGACCGGGTCCGAATCCACACAGAAGGGCAGAACACTCGAGATGACAACGCTTTCAGGCTTTCCGGGCGCCGCCGAGTTGGCGGCGAGCACACCGGCCGACCGGGACCGGGTGCTGGACGTCATCCGGATCACCTCGCTGATTGGGGTGGTGCTCGGCCACACGGTGATGGCGATCAGCGTGATCCGCAATCACGTGCTGATCTGGGACAACATGCTGACCACCTCGGTGGTTTTCCAGGCGCTGACATGGCTGCTGCAGATCATGCCGCTGTTCTTCCTGGCCGGCGCGGCGGCCTGCGTGTCGTCCTGGTCGCCCGGCAGCAACTGGGGCGATTGGTTGATGAAGCGCTGCACCCGGCTGTTCCGGCCGGTGTTCTACTACCTGGCGTTCTGGGCCGTCGCCTTAACCGTGCTGTACCACCTTTTGCCGCAACATGTTTACGAGCCAATCGCCGGGGTCAGCACTCAACTGCTGTGGTTCCTGGGTGCCTACGTGCTGGTGCTGGCGGCCATGCCGGTGCTGCACCGGATCACCACCGCCCGGCGGCTCGCCGCGGGGGTGGCCGCGGTGTACGCGGCGATCGCCGTCGTCGACGCCGTCCGGTTGCAGTGGCCCGCCTGGATGCCACTGGGATATCTCAACCTCGCGGTCTGGCTGATCCCCGCCATGTTCGGCGTGGCCTACCGGCGCCGGCTGCTCGGCGGCCGGTCCGCGCTGGCCGTCGCGGCCGGTTTCTTCCTGGTCGACGTCGCCCTGGTCTGGTGGGGGCCGTACCAAATCAGCATGGTCGGCATCGGTGACCACCCGCTGTCCAACACCAGCCCGCCCTCGCTGTTGTTGGCCGGGCACGCGATTGTGTTGAGCGCCTTGGCCATTGCGGCCGCCCCCGCGATCGCGCGGTGGGCGCAGCGGCCCCGCGTGTGGTGGTGGACCGCCGTCGGTAACTCCGGGGCGATGACGCTGTACCTGTGGCACATGCCCGTGTTGTTGAGCGTGCACCTGGCCTTCGACTACCTGGGCTGCCCGCGCTATCCGGGGCAGCCGGGCTTCCTCGCGACCAGCGTCGCGCAGGTGCTCATCGTGGTCGGGGTGGTCGCGGCGGCATTCGTCGCGCTGCGCCCGCTGGAGAACGCCCCGCTGTCGGGTTGGGACGGCGCGCCGGCAGTGACGTCGGTCGCGCGGGGCCGGGTGGTCGGCGCGTTGTTGTGCGTGGCCGGTGTCGCGATCCTGGCCGCGATCCGGTGGGGCCTCAAGGATGACGGGTTGGTGTGCATGGGCGCGACGGTGGCCGCGTTGGTGACGGCGCGGGCCGTGGCCGGGCAACCGAAAGTTGCTGGGGCAACGGGCTACTGACGCCACACGACCCGTGCGCGGGGCCGCGGCGGTCAACGGCGACCGGCGCGGCCCCCGGCGTTGTCCTGGTCGCCGTCCTGGTCGCAGTCCTGGTCGCCGTCTTCGTCGCCGTCCAAGCCGTGCTCGATCGCGTACCGCGTGAGCTCAACCCTGTTGGCCACCTGCAACTTGCGAAAGGTCGCCTGCACGTGGTTTTCCACGGTGCGGTGGCTCAGCGACAGCCGCGCGGCAATTTGCTTCGCGGACAACCCTTTTGCCACATGGCGCAGCACCTCGGTCTCGCGCTCGGTGAGGCTGGGCCGGTTCGAGCCCTCGTCCTTGCTCGCCGCGATGCGCCGGTATTCGCCCAGCACCAGCCCGGCCAGGCTGGGGGTGAACACGGCGCGCCCGGCCGCCGTCGACCGGATCGCTTCCGACAGTTCCGCCTTGGACGCGCTCTTCACCAGATAACCGGTCGCGCCGGCCTTGACGGCTTCCAGCACGTCCTCCCGCTCGTCCGAGGCCGACAACACCAGCACCCGCGACGACGGCGAGACCTCGAGCACGGCCGCAGTGGCCTGCGCGCCGTCTCCGTCGGGAAGTTGCATGTCCATGACCACGACGTCGGGGGTCACGACGGCCGCGCGGCGGCGCGCGGCGGCCACGCCGTCGGCGGTGGCGACCACCGCGAAGCCGTCCTCGGTCAGATCGCGGGCCACGGCGTCGCGCCAGATCGGGTGATCGTCGACGACCATGACGGTCGTCGAACCCGCGCCCGTCACGGCCGCCCGTCCTGGCGCGGCACGCACAGCTCCCATTCCGTGCCCTCGCCGGGATCGCTGCGGAGCCGGGCGGTGCCGCCCAGCGACGCCAGCCGCCCCACGATCGACTGGGAGATGCCCAGGCGCCCCTGGCCGGCCGCTTCCTCGAGCCGGCCGGCGGGTATCCCGACGCCGTCGTCGCGGACGCTGACCACAACGGCGTCGCTGAGGTCTTCCAGCAACACGAAGGTGTGCGCCCCGGGGCCGGCGTGGGCGCGCGCGTTGTCCAAGGCGTTCGCCACGGCGGCGTCGAGCTCGGCAGCCACCGAACGCGCCAGCGGCACCGCCGTTCCCGGCAGGCTGATGGTCACCCGATCGGACTCGCGGCAGCGCAACAGGGCGCGCACGTCGACGATCTCGGCGTCGGCGTCGGGCTGCAGGTCGGAGCAGGCGAGCCAGCGCCGCAGGGCCCGTTCCTGCTCGCTGGCCAGATCGGCGAGATCGGCGGTGGGCCCGCCGATCTCATGACCCCTCTTGGCCACCAGCGCCAGGACCTGGATCGCCCCGTCGTGGACCTCGCGGGACAGCCGGTCGCGCTCCTGCACCGCCGCCGTCAACTGGGCCGCCCGCTGCAGCTCGGCGTGGGCGCGCCGCGCGGTCTGCGCGGCCATGCCGATCGCCATGCCGATCGCGATCTCGATGATGACGGTGGCGTTGTGCCCCAGGTTGAGCGCGAAATAGTTCTTGACGGCGAAGTTGGTGGCCATCACGGTCAGCCCGGTCGCCATGCCGCCGGCCGGGCCGAACTGGATGGCGGCGGAGATGGTGGGGTTGCTCGCCCACAGCGTCGTCGGCCAGGTCTGGTTCTCGGACGCCCAGTGCGGGTGGGTGACGATCGTGTTCGAGCCCATCAGCGCCACGGTGATGGCCAGCTCGGTCAGCACCCACGCGCGGGTGCGGCCGAACCCGCGCAGGTAGGCGACCGCGCAGGCCGCGCTCCACGCGATCAGCACCGCGAAGAGCACCCAGCCCAGCACGGGCCGACGCAGGTCGGGGTT
>NZ_LZKC01000198.1:0-15043 GCF_001672685.1 Mycobacterium sp. E2462 | reverse complement strand
TGCCCGCCGCTACGCGAACGCCTGACCGCGAAGGAACTCTCCAATGACCAAGCCGACAAAGCAAATTCATCTGGCCGCGCATTTCCCGGGTGTCAACAACACCACGGTGTGGAGCGACCCGGCGGCCGGTAGCCACATCGAGTTCAGCTCGTTCGCGCGATTCGCCCAGACCGCCGAACGCGGCAAGTTCGACTTCCTCTTCCTGGCCGAGGGATTGCGGTTGCGCGAGCAGAACGGCCTGATCTACGACCTGGACGTCGTCGGCCGCCCCGACACGTTCACCGTGCTGGCCGCGTTGGCGGCGGTC
This sequence comes from Mycobacterium sp. E2462, assembly GCF_001672685.1. Classification (NCBI taxonomy): domain Bacteria; kingdom Bacillati; phylum Actinomycetota; class Actinomycetes; order Mycobacteriales; family Mycobacteriaceae; genus Mycobacterium; species Mycobacterium sp. E2462. The sequence continues at coordinate 14,736 of NZ_LZKC01000198.1, read as the reverse complement.
ACCGAACGCATCGGGCTGACCGGCACCATCAACTCCACCTTCAACGAGCCCTACGAGGTGGCGCGGCAGTTCGCCTCGCTCGATCACCTGTCCGCCGGCCGCGCCGCGTGGAACGTGGTGACGTCCTGGGACGCCTTCACCGGCGAGAACTTCCGCCGCGGAGGCTTTTTGGCCGAAGGCCAACGCTACGAGCGGGCCAGGACCTTCCTGCAGACCACGCTGGAGCTGTTCGACTCCTGGCGCGGCGACGAGATCGTCGCGGACAAGCCGACCGGCGTCTTCCTATCCGACCCGGATGCCGGGGCGTTCGCCCACACCGACGCGCACTTCGCCATCCACGGCCGGTTCAACGTGCCTAGGAGCCCGCAGGGCCGGCCGGTGATCTTCCAGGCCGGCGACTCCGACGAGGGCCGCGAGTTCGCCGCGTCCGCCGCCGACGCGATCTTCTCCCGGCACAGCACGCTGACCAAAGGGCAGGCGTTCTACACCGACGTCAAGGGCCGCCTGCCCCGATACGGGCGCCGCCGCGACGACCTGCTCATCCTGCCGGCCGCGACCTTCGTCATCGGCGACACCGACGCCGAGGCCGCCGAGATCGCCCACGACGTGCGGCTGGCGCAGGTGTCGCCGCAGACGGCCATCAAGTTCCTCGAACAGCTGTGGAACCGCGACCTTTCCGACCACGACCCGGACGGGCCGCTGCCCACCGTGGACCCCGTCGTGGGCGACAACACGATCTCCCGGGGCCGTGCCAGCGTTCGGATGTTCCGCGACCCGATCGCGATCGCCAACCAATGGCGGGAGAAGGCCGCTGCGGAGAACCTCACCACCCGGGAGTTGATCGTCGAAGTCACCGGGCGCCAGTCGTTCATCGGATCGGCACAGACCGTCGCGGCCACCATCAACGACTTCGTGCAGGCCGACGCCAGCGACGGGTTCATCCTCGTCCCGCACATCACCCCCGGCGGCCTGGACGAGTTCGTCGATCAGGTGGTGCCGCTGCTGCAAGAGCGCGGTGCGTTCCGCACCGACTACGAAGGCACCACTCTGCGGGAACACCTCGGCCTGGCGCCGCTGCCCGCTCCGCGACGATCCGCGGACACCTCGGCCGACGTGGCCTCCTGACGGTCATGACGACCCCGCTGGCGGTGCTCGACCTGGTCCCGATCTCCTCGGGATCCACTGCGGCACAGGCGATCAGAAACACGATCGACCTGGCGCAACGCGCCGAATCCCTGGGCTACACCCGGTATTGGTTCGCCGAACACCACCTGAACCCCGGGGTCGCCGGCACGTCGCCCGCGCTGCTGCTGGCCTTCACCGCCGAGCACACCACCTCGATCCGCCTCGGCTCGGGTGCCGTGCAGATGGGCCACCGCACCGCGCTGGCCACCGTCGAGGAGTTCGGCCTGCTCGACGCGCGCTTCCCGGGCCGCTTCGACCTTGGCCTGGGGCGGTCGGGGGGCACCCCCCGCGGACCGTCGGCGCCGGTCGGGTGCCGGGAGCTGGTCGACGGGCACACCCCGAACGGCTTGCTCATCCCCCCGCCGTTCGACCCGACACCGCTGCTGGGCTCGCCTCGCTTCGCGCTGCAGAAGGCGCTGCTGCAGCTGCCGGGCGCGCAATCGCAGAACTACACCGAACAGGTCGACGACGTCCTGGCGCTGCTCGCCGACACCTACCACTCGGACGACGGCGAGGAGGCGCACGTGGTGCCCGGCGCCGGCGCCGCTCTGCAGGTGTGGATCCTGGGCAGCAGCGGCGGGGAGAGTGCCGTCGTGGCGGGGAACCGGGGCCTGCGCTTTGCCGCCAACTATCACGTCGCCCCGTCCGCGGTGCTGGAGGCGACCGACGCCTACCGCGCGGCGTTCCGACCCTCGGAGGTGCTTGAGCGCCCCTACGTTTCGGTGTCGGCCGACGTCGTCGTGGCCGCGGACTCCGCCACCGCCCGCGAGCTGGCCGCCGGTTACGGTCCCTGGGTGCGCAGCATCCGCACCGGCGAGGGTGCCATCCCCTTCCCGACGCCGGCGCAGGCGCGCGAACGCAGCTGGACCGAAGCCGACCGTCGCCTGGTCGCCGACCGGGTCGACACCCAATTCGTCGGCAGCGCAAGCGAAGTGGCAGACCAGTTGGAGCGACTGCGCGACGCCACGGGCGCCGACGAGCTGCTCGTCACGACCATCACCCACGATCATCGGGACCGGGTGCGCTCCTACGAGCTGCTCGCCGAGGAGTGGGCCCGGCGCTGACCGTTACCGAATGGGCAGGCCGGTCACCGCCCGCGAGATCACCAGGCGCTGAATCTCGCTGGTGCCCTCGAAGATCGTGAAGATCTTCGCGTCCCGGTGCATCCGCTCCACCGGGTAGTCGCGGGTGTACCCGTTGCCGCCCAAGATCTGGATGGCCTCGTCGGTGACGTAGACGGCGGTCTCGCTGGCCACCAGCTTGGCCATCGACCCCTCCGCGGCGTCGAAGTTCTGATTGTTGCGCGCCATCCAGCCGGCCCGCCACACCAGCAGCCGGGCCGCATCGATGCGGCTTTTCATGTCGGCGAGCTTGAACGCGACCGCCTGGAATTCGCCGATTTTACGGCCGAATTGCTCACGCTGGCAGGCGTAGTCGAGCGCGTACTCGTAGGCGGCCCGCGCCACGCCCACGGCCATCGCGCCGACGGTCGGGCGGGTGCGTTCGAAGGTCTTCATGGCCGCCTGTCCGCGGGTCGACGACCCGGACTTCGCGCGCGCGATGCGGGCCTCGAACTTCTCGCGTCCGCCGAGGATCGCGTCCTCGGGGAGGCGGACCTGGTCGAGGACCACTTCGGCGGTGTGGGAGGCGCGAATCCCGTGCTTCTTGAACTTCTGACCCTGGCTGAAACCCTTTGCATCGGGCGGGATGACGAAGCTCGCCTGGCCGCGGGTGCCGAGGTCGGGGTAGACCGACGCGACCACGATGTGCACGTTGGCGATGCCGCCGTTGGTCGCCCACGTCTTGGTGCCGTCGAGCACCCACTCGTTGGTCGCCTCGTCGAAGCGCGCCCGCGTGCGGATGCCGCCGACGTCAGAGCCCGCGTCCGGCTCCGAGGAGCAGAACGCCCCGAGCTTGGGATCGCCGGGTGTGCCGAACATTTCGGGAAGCCACCGGCCGATCTGCTCGGGCGTGCCGTTGCCGGCCAACGCCGCCGCCGCCAGGCCGGTGCCCATGATGGACAGCGCGATTCCGGCGTCGCCCCAGAACATCTCCTCGAACGCGGTCAGCATGCCCAGGCCGGTCGGCTCGGCCGCCTGCTGCGCGAAGAAGTCGGGGGAGTAAAGGCCGACCTTCGCGGCCTCCTGGATGACCGGCCAGGGCGTCTCCTCGCGTTCGTCCCATTCGGCGGCCGCGGGGCGGATGACCTCGGCGGCGAATTGATGCACCCAGTCGCGCACCTCGACCACGTCGTCGCTGAGTTGCAGTGAAAACGTCACAGCTTCACTCCTGAATTGGTTGGTGTTTCCGGTTGTCGTATTGATCGAGGACGCTGACGGTTTGGCTGACCCAGGCCTCGAAGTAGCGGTCTTCGTCGATATTTCCCGGCAGGCGCCCCGTCAGAGCCTGAAGCGTGGCGGCGTAGGACAGCGACCCGATGGCGACGGCGGCCGCCGCTTCGGGATCCGGGATGGACGTGCGGCCCGAGCGGTTGGACGCAGCGAGCTCATCGGCGAAACGCTGATAGGCGTTGTCGGTGATGACCTGCCACGTCTTTTCGTCGAGATCACCGAGTTCGGCGGGCTCCCGCAGCATCACCTTGAGCAGGTCCTCGCCCTGCTTGAGGTTGCTCCAGATGAGTTGTCCGGCGATGCGCACCGCCTGCTCGACGCCCCCCGGCGAGTCCGCGTCGTACTGCTCGCGGGCGGCCACGATGCTGTCGATCCGGTAGGCGACCGCGGCCTCGAGCAGTTCGCGCTTGGAGCCGAAGTGCTTGTACAAGGCGCCCGATCCGGGCGCCAGCCCGGACGCCCGCTGGATGTCGGCCACCGACGTCGCGGCGTAGCCCTTCTGGGCGAACAGCTTCAACGCGGCTGCCAGCAACCGGTCGCGCCCAGAACCCTGCATGGTGAGAGAGTACTCACTCACCGCGGTCCGACGCAAAACGCGTCGTCCTGACGGGGTGCGCCGAACGGGGGCGCTAGATTTCTGTGCAAAACACCCCGGCGCTTCGCGGCGACCAATCGGTATTGCTGTGAGGGTGGTGTGGAGGCGGTCGGCATTCCCCGGCGCGTGTCGCATCGCAATGCACTCGAAGGAGGCCGACATTCCCGCATTACCGCATGTCCAGCTGCCGATGCGGGTGCTATCGCTGCGCACCATCGTCATCGTCGCCGCCCTGTCGGTGATGACCCTCGTGGTGCTGCTGGGCACGTGGGTGTGGGTGGGTGTCACCAACGATCAGTACAGCCAACTCGACCGGCGACTCGACTCGGTCAGCAGCCTGGGCGACATCAACACGCTGATCAACGGCGCCGAGCTGACCAGTCCGGACCGGCCCATGCCGGACGGCAACCTGGTGCGCACCGTGCGGCTTGCCGGGGTGACGGCGTCGGTGCCCGCCAACATCGTGCTGCCGGAGCTGCCCAACGGTTACGCGACTACCACCATCAACGGCGTGCAGTACCGGGTCCGGACCTTCACCGCGGGCCCGGCGTCCATCGCGCTGGCCGCGCCGGTGGCCGAGGCGCAGCACCGGATCAACGAACTTCACCTGCGGGTGTTGCTGATCTGCGCCAGCGTGATCGGGGGCACGGTCGTCGTCGGTTGGGTGATCTCGTTGATCATGGTCAACCCGTTCCTGCTGCTGGCCCAGCAGGCGCGCGCCATCAATGCGCAATCCAGCCCCGACGAGGTGCAGGTGCGCGGCGTGCGGGAGGCCGTCGAGATCGCCGAGGCTGTCGAAGGCATGCTGGCGCGCATCGGCAAGGAGCAACAGCGGACCAAGGCGGCGCTCGAATCGGCGCGCGACTTTGCGGCGGTCGCCTCGCACGAGCTGCGCACCCCGTTGACGGCCATGCGCACCAACCTCGAGGTGCTGTCCACGTTGGACCTGCCGCCCGAACAGCGCCACGAGGTGATCGGTGACGTGATCCGCACGCAGAGCCGCATCGAGGGCACCCTGACGGCGCTGGAGCGGCTGGCCCAGGGTGAGCTGACCACCGTCGACGACTTCGTCCCCTTCGACGTCACCGAGCTGCTGGACCGCGCCGCACACGACGCCCCGCGCATCTACCCCGATCTCGAGGTGTCGCTGGTGCCGTCGCCGACCGTCCTGATGGTGGGCTTGCCGACGGGGCTGCGGCTGGTCATCGACAACGCCATCGCCAACGCCGTCAAGCACGGCAACGCCGGCAAGATTCAGCTTTCGGTCAGCAGTTCCGGCGCGGGCGTGGAGATCGCCGTCGACGACGACGGCACCGGTGTTCCGGAAGCCGAGCGCGCGACGGTGTTCGAGCGGTTCACCCGCGGGTCGACGGCCTCGCGCTCGGGCTCGGGGCTGGGGTTGGCGTTGGTCGCCCAACAGGCCGAATTGCACGGCGGTACCGCGGCGCTGTACACCAGCCCGCTCGGCGGCACCCGATTGCTGCTGTTACTGGCGGGTGACGGACGCGGCCCCGCGTAGCGTCTCTCGAGCCGCACCGGCCCACCGTCGCAGCCCCGATAATCGGCTGCGATTGCGGAAATGGAATTGCACCGGTGTTATCCCGACGAGATCGGCGCCCCGGATTTTTTGACGAAATAGTTAATTTCGCAATGCGGACCGCGGTGCAGGCACCTGACCAGCGCCGCAACAGCATTCACGCAGGATTGTCGTAAGAGGGATCTGGGTATTAGTTCTACTCGCTGATCGAACGCCACCAGGACGGCACGCCCGACATGATCGGCATGGAGGCCGTCAACCAGCTCCTCGTCGCGCTGGAGGTGCACCGGTTCGACTTCTGTTTCATCGGTGCCGGATACGAGGACGAGGTCGACGCGTTCCTCACCGTGAACCCCGGTCTGGCCGGCCGATTCAACCGCAAGTTGAGGTTCGAGTCGTATTCGCCGGACGAGATCGTCGAGATCGCGAACCGCTACGCGACACCGCGCGCCAGCCTGCTCGACGAGGCCGCGCGCGAGACCTTCCTGGACGCCGCGACGACCATCCGCAACTACACCACCCCCGGCGGCCGGCACGGGATCGACGCCATGCAGAACGGCCGATTCGCCCGCAACGTCATCGAACGCGCCGAGGGGTTTCGCGACACCCGGGTCGTCGCGCAGAAACGTGCCGGACAGCCGGTCACGGTTGAGGACCTGCAGATCATCACCGCCGCGGACATCCAGTCCGCGGTGCGCAGCGTGTGCTCGGACAATCGGGACATGGCCGCCATCGTCTGGTAGCAACCGCAACGGAACGGCTTGTCCACCAAACGTTTCGGCGCAGTTCACCTGGGCGCCGTCGGCCGGCTCCCGCTCGGTGAAACGCCGCGTCGGCGGGGCGGCAATGCTTAGGATGCACCCGGGCGCCGAGCCCGCTGCCGTCGCCCCCGCACGACGCGGCGGGCGTGGCCGGCGCCGAGCTGAATGGATGGAGTGTCCGCCGGTGCACCGTCTCTGGTCGATCGCGGTGGCGCTGACGTTCGTGGCGTTGACCGCACCGCCGGTGCGGGCGGTCGCGCCGCCGTCGATAGATCCGGGCGCCGTGCCACCGGACGTGACCGGGCCCGACCAGCCGCTCGAACAGCGTCGCGTCTGTAAGGCGCCGTTGACTTTGCCGGGCACGAACTTTCGCGACCCGCCGTGGGGCAACGCCTACCTCGGCGTCGCCGGTGCACACCGGTTCGCGACCGGCGCCGGTGTGACGGTGGCGGTGATCGACACCGGCGTGGACGCCTCGCCGCGCGTGCCGGCCGAGGCGGGCGGCGACTTCGTCGTTCCCGACGGCAACGGCCTGACCGATTGCGACGCTCATGGAACATTGATCGCGTCCATCATCGCTGCCCGGCCCGCCCTCACCGACGGGTTCGTCGGGGTGGCACCCGACGCCCGGCTGATCTCGGTGCGTCAGACCTCGGAGGCCTACGAGCCCAAGGACGGCCAGCAGAACCAGAACGACCCGAATTCCTCACCCGCGGCCGGCTCGATCCGCAGCCTGGCCCGAGCCGTCGTGCACGCCGCCAACATGGGCGCCAACGTGATCAACATCAGCGAAGCCGCCTGCTTCCAGGCGCGAAAGCCGGTGGACGAAACGACATTGGGCGCCGCCATCAATTACGCGGTCAACGAGAAGAACATCGTGATCGTCGCCGCGGCCGGCAACACCGGCGGCGACTGCGCCCAGAACCCGCCGCCCGACCCGTCGCGGCCCGGCGACCCGCGAGGCTGGGAGCAGGTGCAGACGATCGTGTCGCCGGCCTGGTACACGCCGATGGTGTTGTCCGTCGGCGGCGTCGGGCAAAACGGCGCGCCCAGCCCCTTCTCGATGCACGGCCCGTGGCTCGGAGCCGCCGCACCGGCGGAGAACATCGTCGCCCTCGGTCCCGAAGGCGAGCCCGTCGACGCGCTGCCCGGAAAGGACGGCCCGGTGCCGATCGCCGGGACGTCGTTCGCCGCGGCGTACGTCTCGGGACTTGCGGCGCTGCTGCGCCAGAAGTTCCCCGAACTGCCGCCGGCACAGATCATCAACCGCATCACGGCCAGCGCCCGGCACCCCGGCGGTGGCGTCGACGACGCCGTGGGTGCCGGCACGGTCGACGCGATCGCCGCACTCACCTGGGACATCCCGGCCGCGACTGCGGCGCCCGCCCCGCCACTGATCGTCAACCGGATTCACCCGCCGGTCCCGGCGCCGGGGCCCGACCATGGGCCGATCACCGCCGTCGTCGGTGGCGTCGCCGCGATGCTGATGGTGCTCGGGCTGGCCGCCCTGACCCGACAGGCCCTGCGAAGGCGCGAATCCCCATGAGCGGGTGGCGGATACGATTCGGCATCGGGCACGCCCTCGTTGTCGCGGCGGTCGCCCCGGTATGCGTCCTGGTGTTCCGCGGCACCCGGTATCCCTGGGGCGGGCCGGCGCTGGTGGCGGTGGCCACGCTGGTGGCCCTGGTGACCTTCCGCGGTCGGCGGCTCACCGGATGGCTGGCGGCGATGTGCGCGTGGCTGGTGCGGCACCGCAGGCCGCCCGACATTCCCTCGGAACCCGCCGTCGGCGCCACGGTCCAGCCCGGAGATCACGTCGCCGTACGCTGGGAGGGCGAATTCCTGGTCGCCGTCCTCGAACTCGTACCGCGGCCGTTTACCCCGACCGTCATCGTCGACGGCAAGGCCCACACCGATGACGTGGTGGACACCTGCCTACTGGAACGCCTGCTGTCGACCAACTGTCCCGATCTGGCGGCCGATGTCGTCTCGGCCGGCTACCGAGCGGGCAAGCCCGCCTCGGAGGAGCTGGGCGCCCTGTATCGACAGGTGACCGGCAGCGATCCGGCCCCGGCACACCGCCGGACCTGGATCATGCTGCGGGCCGAGCCGCACCGCGCGGACCGCTCGGCCCGGCGGCGCGACGACGGGGTGGCGGGGCTGGCCCGATACCTGGTGGCGTCGGCGACCCGGATCGCCGACCAACTCGCCGCGCACGGCATCGACGCCGTGTGCGGGCGCAGCTTCGACGACTACGACCACGCCACCGAGATCGGCTTCGAACGCGAGAAGTGGTCGAACATCAAGGGCAGCAACGGTTTCACCGCGGCATACACCGCACCCGGCGGGCCGGATGTGTGGTGGTCCGCCCCGGCCGAGCGAACCGTCACCCGGGTCCGGGTGGTTGCGGGCCGGGCACCGCAGTCGACGGTATTGCTGATCACCGCCGAAAAGCCAACTAAAATACGGGGTTTCACCCGGCTGTCGGGTGGTCAGCGGGCGGCGCTGCACGGCCAGACCCTGGTGCCCGACAAGCACCACCAGCTGCCGATCGGGTCGGCCGGCGTCCTGGTCGGCGAGACAGCCGCCCACTGCCCCGTCTACCTGCCGCTCGACGACGTCGACGCCAGCATCACCTTCGGGGACGCCCGGGCGTTCCTGCAATTCACCGTGCGGGCGGCCGCCGCGGGCGGGACCGTGACGCTCGGAGCGCGATTCCAGCGGCTGGCGGCGCTGATCGGTGCGCACGTGGGCGCGGAGTCCAAGGTGGCGTGGCCGCATGCCACCACCTACCTCGGTCGCCACCCGGGCGTGGCCCGAGTCAGCCTGCGGCCCAACGCCGTCAGCACACCGCGGCACCGCCAGCTCCCGATCCGCCCCCTGTCGGTCCCCGACGAGAGCCGCTACCGCAACGCGCTACCGCGCTGAGCTGAACGGATGGCAAACGTTGTGGGAGCGGCGGGTTGCGCCCGTGGTCGGCGTCGGGCATCCCCCCGCATTCGGTCGCCGCGGCCGGTCAGTGCCCCTACACTGAGGGCCTGCCGAGGCGCGACCGACGTAAAGGATCCCTGCAGATGAGCAACCCCGAAACGCACCCGCAAGTGGCCCAGACGTTGGCGGAATTCGAGCGGTTCACCAAGGCCCTCGAAGACCAGATGAACCGAACCAACACGCAATCGTTCACGGCGACAGACGAAGCCGAGACCGTCGAAGTGACCATCGACGGGCACCGCAAGCTCACCGACCTGCGGATCGAGGACGGCCTGCTGCGGCTGGGCGCCGAGGAGGTGCAAGACCGGATCAACGAGGCGCTGCTCAAGGCCCAGGCCGGCGCGTCGGACGCCATCCAATCGCAGCAGGCGCAGCTGTTCGCCTCGCTGAACGAGATCGTCGGGTCGCTGCAAAACGCGGTGAGCCTGTCCTGAGCGAAACACGTTCCGCCGCAGTGCCGTCGGTGCGGCGCTGAGCCCGCGGACACGGCCGTGCAGCTGTTCGTGGTGGGGCCTCCCCGCTCCGGGCTGACCATTGTCACCCAGTTCCTCAACCGCCACCGGGACGTGGTGATCTTCGACGAGATCGACCTCCTGCAGATCGACCGATTCGGCGGGCGGCCGCTCGGCACCTTGCACGCCTTCCTCGCCGAGCGCGGCGTGCTGAACACCTACCAGCGGCGCGCCCGGGAGATCGGTGATCCCGCCGCGGCGCTGCGCTCGGTCATGGGCATCGTCACCCGGCCGCGCACCATCTGGGGCGAGAAAAATCCCCGCTATGCCACGGGGCTTGCCGCCCTGCGGCGGTGCTTTCCCGGAGCCGTCGTGTTGTTCGTGCTGCGTGACCCGCGGGAGATCGTCAATTCCTGCCTGCGACATCGCGATTCCCCCGTGCGCAGCGACGCCGACTTCTGGATCAAAGACACCGTCACCGACGCGCTGACCCAGGTCGAGAGGCACCTGGAACCGGTGCACTCCGGGGCGGCCGACGTCGTCGTCCTGCGCTACGAGGCGTTCACCGCCCGGCCGACGGCGGCGCTGGCCGCCGCGCTGGGTCGGTGGGGCCTGACACCGGCCAACGGCGTTGCCTCGCTGACCCACCCGGCGCCAGAGACGGTAGGTGACCATCAGTTCTTCCGGGACGGCGCCGCCCTGCCGTGGAAGGCCGCCAACCTGCGCCCGTTGCTGCCCAACCGGCCGGCCGGTGACCGCGTCGACGCCGGCGACCCCGCCTGGGACCACGTGGAAGCCCTCGCGCGGCGCTTCGGATATGGCGGTGCGGCGCCGACGCGGGCGGTCCGATGACCACCCGCCGGCGAGACACCGGCTCGCTGGCATGCGACCCGGAAGCCGTCGTAGCCCCCGCGCCGAGGGCGCTGCTGGGAGTCGACAAGCCCGCGGTGTGCTTCCTGTCGAACATCGGCGATGCCGTGCTGATGCTGCCGGCGCTGCGGGCCTTAGCGGAACTGTTCACTGAACCACTCACGCTGATCTGCCCGGCGGTGGTGTACGACCTGTGTTTCCGCGAGGTCAGCGATCGCCACGTCGACACCACGGGGCTGCCGTTGACCGGCCCCCGCCCCCTGCCGGGCGTGGCGCCTCGAGCGGTGGACTACGACTCGCTGGCGGCGCGGATCGGTCCCGTCGACGTCTTCATCGATACGTTGACGTGGAACGCGTTGTCGAGCACGGTGATACGTCCCCTGGTGCACCGTCTGTCGCCCACGACCACGATCGGCTTTCCCACCGACGACGGCTACGACTTCGTGATCGCCAAAGAGGACTGCCACGCCGCCGACCTGAGCTTCAAGCTGGTGCGCCTGTTCGACCCCGCGTTGCGGATCGAGGACTACGCCGGACCGTTGCCGCTGCCGCCTCGGGTGGTCGAGCAGGCCCGCCGGGTGCGCGCTGCCGTCCCGGCTGGCACCAAGGTGTTGGTCGTGCACGCCGACACGGACTGGGCGGACAAGCGCTGGCCGATCACGAGATTCACCGCGCTGCTCGACCAGTTCCTGGCGCGCCACCCCGATTTCGTCGTCTGGGTCGTCGGGATGGGCCACGAGAGCCTCGACGCCGGGCGAGAGGGCCGGCGCGTCTATTCCCGTCTCGGGTTGCCGCTCGACCTGACCATGGCTCTGGTCGCACAGGCCGACCTGTTCTTGGGTGTGGACTCGTCGATGCTGCACGCCGCCGATCTGGCCCGGGTGCCCGGCGTCGGCCTGTTCGGTCCGACCCGCGCGGCAACGTGGGGCTTCAGGTTCGGGCCGCATCGCCACGTCGAGCGGGCGTCGACGGCAAAGATCACCGTGGCCGAGGTGCTCGCCGCGCTGGACGACCTGGCCGGCGCACCGGCGCCACGCGAACGGGCCGGCCGGACAGCCGATCCGGCCGAGGACCCGCTGCTCGGCGCCGTGCTCCGGTTCCGCGACGCGGCGCAGGCGTGGCATGACGAGCCGCCGTCGGTGCCACCGGGTGAGGGCGACGCCGGCGCACGGGCGTTGGGCCTGCACGCCGTGAATTTCGTGCTGTGGCATCACGAGGACGCCGTGCGCCGGGCCGGCATCGACGACGGTGAGGTGGCGCGTCGCAAGCGCAGCATCGACGAGCTCAATGCCCGGCGCAACGCCGCCGTCGAGGACATCGACGCGACCCTGCTGGCCGAGTCGGCCGCCGTCGACGGCGCGCCGCTGCGAAGCGAGACGCCCGGCTCGATCGTCGATCGGTTATCCGTCCTTGCGCTGCGGATCGCGCACACGGCGCGGGATGCCGAGCACGCTTCCCGTCGTGAGGTTCTCGAGGAGCAATACGCCGACCTCTTTCGCGCATTGACCGAGTACCTGGCGGCGCTGCGCAGTGGTCGGCTCCGGTTCGGGGTGTACCGGCAGTTCAAGTCCGCGGCGCAACGGCAGCGCTGCGCGCTCTTCGACGGGCGGGAGGGTTGACGGTGCCTCAATACGCGGCAGCGGCCCACCACTGACTCCAGTCGATGTAGGGGTCTCTGTGCTCCTCGTATTGCAGGTGCAGCGCCAGCGACGGAATTGGGGTGAACAGCAGCGCCTGTTCGCGCCAGATCGTGTTGATCGTCGACGCCTCGAAGATGTGTTGCTCGACGCCGTAGGGCGTGCTCGAATGCAGAGCGAGTTGCTCGAACAGCGGCCAGTTTCGGCGCAACGTCTCGGCCTCGACCCAGCAGGTGTTGGTGGTATGCGTGTTGGTCCGCCAGTGCCTGTCGCTGCCGTACACGACGCGGCAGTCCTCGTGGCTGAAGATCGGTCCCCAGTAATTCTTCGGATCGTCGTAGGGATGCAGCGCCACCTCGCGGCCGCCGAAGCGCTTCTTGAACAACGCATGTGCCTCGAGCATCTCCGCCACGGCCGACGGGGTGTGCAGGTAGTCGTCCTCGACGAGGTACACCAGGTCGCGCGCCACGGTGCGCGCCGTGGAAAACGACGCCAGGCACGAGGCGTTGTAACCGCGCTCGGTCAGGGCCACGAACTCGACGGGGCACGAGCAGCGGTCGAGTATCCGATGCAGCGCCGCAACGGCTTTCGGGCTGGAGTGGTCGTCGAACACGCGCAGTACGATGTCGCACGTGGCCTCGTTGATCGACGCGACCAGCGATTGCGCGCAGCGCAGCATGATCTCACTCTTGGGCGCGCCGACGTACCGATCCGACCCGTGCACGCTCAGCTCGGAATGGGTCTGCAAGTGGATGTCGAGTCTCATGGTCGCGGTCAGCCTAATTCCGGCTCGTGACGCGCGCCGTTTCCTTGCCCTTCACCCGAGCGTCACCTCGAATCGTGCAGTCAATGGCCGTGATTCGGGGCGCGCGCGGTCCGGCCGGTGATTAGGATAACCCTCGTCACGGACGGTGCGCTCCCGCGCCGCCACGGCGGATCTGCCGCGGGTCGACGACCAACCCACGAGAACGACCTCTGCGCTAGGAGAACGAGCGGCCATGCCCCAGACGCTGAACGTCGAATACGAGGAGCTGATGGCGCGGGCCGACGAAATCGAGCGGCCGCTGCCGCCGATACCGGCCACCAATCCGCCCGGGCCGTGCCCATTGTCGTTCGTCAACAACGCCGCCACCCAGATCGCGCTGTCCGCCGAATCGATGCGGTTGTACCTCAAAGCCTGCGAACGGGAATGGCGGACCCTGGCCAAGTCGTTGCGCAACGCCGCCAAGGCCTACGAAGAGGTCGACGAGGGGGGCGCCGAGGAGATCGACGCGGTGAGCTTCGACGGTTCCGGACCGGGTGGCCGGTCGGTCCCGGGCGGTGCCGACGGCGGGGTGTCGGCCCTGTGCGACCCCGACGAGGATTTCGGCGGCGGGTTTCGGCCGCCGCCGGTGATCACCCCGCCGCCGTTCGAGTACCCCTACTACGAGGTGCGGCAGGCGGCCAAGGACATCGAGAGCGGGGACCAGGGAACGGCATTCAAGGCCTTCGCCGCCGATTGGGACAGATTCCAGCGCGATCTGCAGCGTGAGACGTACCGCTTCCGGCCTTTCACCAACTGGGAGGGTGAGGCGCGGACCATGGTGGAACAGAATTTCGAGGCACAGCGCCAGTGGATCTACATGATGGCGCAGCTGTGCGTCACCCTCGGCGGCCAGGCGTCGAGGGTCGTCGACGCGCACAAGAAGGCCAGGGTGCTGGGCCAGCACGCGACGGGCTCGAGCACGGGCTACGCGGTCCCGGCCGAGCATCCCACGAGTTACGAAGTGTCGCAATGCGATTTCTGGTACAAGCGCTACACCAGTCCCGGCTACCCGTGGCCGGAGTACACCTACCGGGCCATCGAGTGGTACGAGCGGTTGCAAGCGCAGTCGGAGTCATCGCTGGCCCTGTACGTCTCGAACGCCGGCATTCCGCTGGCCCCGATCAATCCCAAGGTTCCGCCGGGTGCGACGGTGATCAATCCGCCGCCCACGCCCAGCGACGATCCAGTGGACCCGGACAACCCCGACCTGCCCGACATCCCCGACGCCGATATCCCCGGCGGTGGTACTACGCCCACGCCGAGTGTGCCGAGCGTGCCCAGCGTCCCGGGAACGCCGATGACCCCGGGGGCAAACACCGCCGACGTCAAGGACGCGGTGAAGGATGCGTTGAAGGGCAAGGGTGGGCTGCCCGGCGGGGCAGGGCTCAAACCCGCTTCGCTCGGCGGTGGCGGCGGGGTCGCTGCGCCGTCGGTGCCCTTGCAGCCGGCGGCGGACGCCGCCGCGGCCGGCGCGGGGTCGGGGTTGTCCGGGTCCACTGGATCGTCGCTGGGCGTGGGCGGCGGATTGATCACCGTCGCACCCGGCGGAACC
>NZ_LZKC01000197.1:0-33963 GCF_001672685.1 Mycobacterium sp. E2462 | reverse complement strand
CGGCTGCGCGGTCTCGGCTGCGCGTCATCCCCCGGCCAGGCGATATAAGTCCCGATTCTATCGCCACCGACCGCGGCCGCTTCGCAGCCTGCGCCGCGATCACGCCCCGCGCCACCGCCTGATAACAGAGCGATTGCTCTGTTATGGTGTCCGCATGCCTCGACCGCGTGTCCACGACCTGGACAGCGTGCTCGACGCCGTCGAAGAGCTCGCGGTGCGCGCGGGGCCGGCCGCGGTGTCTATCCGTGCGATCAGCGCCGCGGTCGGTGGCGATAGAATCGGGACTTATATCGCCTGGCCGGGGGATGACGCGCAGCCGAGACCGCGCACGCGCACCTGTCCCGGCCGCGCCTTCTGCCGGCCCGTGCGGGCGGCGGCGCGGCCGTCGGGCGCTAGTCAGCACGAAAGGATTGAGTAATGACAGAACTGGTTACCGGCAAAACACTTCCGAACGTGGTCGTCACCGGCATCGCGATGACGACCGCGCTGGCCACCGACGCCGAGAACACCTGGAAGCTGCTGCTGGACGGCCAGAGCGGTATCCGCAAGCTCGAGGACCCATTCGTCGACCACTACGACTTGCCCGTCCGCATCGGTGGACATCTGCTGGAAGAGTTCGACGCCGGCTTGACGCGCGCCGAGCGGCACCGGATGGGTTATCTGCAGATGATGTCGACCGTTCTCGGCCGGCGGGTGTGGGAGAACGCGGGTTCGCCCGACGTCGACCCCACCCGACTGCTGGTATCCGTCGGCACCGGCCTCGGCTCGGCCGAGCAGATCGTCTACAGCTATGACGACCTGCGGGCCCGCGGGCTGCAGGCGGTGTCGCCGCTCGCGGTGTCGAAGTACATGCCCAATGGGGCGGCGGCGGCGGTGGGCCTGGAGCGGCACGCGAAGGCCGGGGTGCTGACGTCGGTGTCGGCGTGCGCCTCGGGGTCGGAGGGTGTCGCGCAGGCTTGGCGCAACATCGTCTTCGGGGAGGCGGACATCGCCATCTGCGGCGGCGTCGAGGTGAAAATCGAAGCCGTCGCGATCGCCGCGTTCGCCCAGATGCGCATCGTCATGTCGACCAAGAACGACGACCCGCAGGGCGCCTGTCGCCCCTTCGACCGCGACCGAACCGGCTTCGTGTTCGGCGAGGCCGGCGCGCTGATGGTGATCGAGACCGAGGAGCACGCGAAGGCCCGCGGGGCCAACATCCTGGCCAGGATCATGGGGGCCAGCATCACCTCGGACGGTTTCCACATGGTCGCTCCGGATCCCAACGGTCTGCGTGCCGGGCATGCGATGTCGCGGGCCGTCCAGCTCGCCGGCCTGAGCCCCAGCGATATCGACCACGTCAACGCCCATGCCACCGGTACCTCGGTGGGTGACGTGGCCGAGAGCAAGGCCATCAACAACGCGCTCGGCAGCAACACTCCGGCCGTGTACGCGCCCAAGGCGGCGCTGGGCCACTCGGTCGGTGCGGTCGGGGCGGTCGAATCCATCCTGACCGTCATGGCGCTGCGCGATCAGGTCATTCCGCCGACGCTGAACCTCGAGAACCTGGACCCCGAGATCGACCTTGACGTCGTTTCGGGCAAGCCTCGCCCGGGCAAGTACGACTACGCGATCAACAACTCGTTCGGCTTCGGCGGCCACAACGTCGCGATCGCCTTCGGCAAGTACTGACCGGCGCCGCCGGGCGTAGCGGCCTGCAGCGCTGCGCCGCACGCGCGTTAGTGTGCTCTGGTCGACCTCAGTCAACGGGCCGACAGGAAAGTTGGGCACATTCATGACCGCAGCAGCAGAGGTGTCAGCGCTCGAATCGCGGGTCGGGCACTACTACCGAGTCGACCACACGTACCGGGTCGGCCGCGAAAAGGTGCGCGAGTACGCGCGGGCGGTGCAGGACTACCACCCGGCGCACTGGGACGTCTCCGCCGCCGCGGGGTTGGGCTACTCGGGCCTGGTCGCGCCCCTGACCTTCACGTCGATCCCCGCGATGGCGGCCAACCGCCACCTGTTCGAATCGGTGGTCGTCGGCTACGAGACGTACCTGCAGACCGAAGAGGTCTTCGAGCAGCACCGGCCGATCGTGTCCGGCGACGAATTGAGCGTTGACGTCGAGTTGTCCGCGGTGCGCAGGATCGCCGGCAGGGACCTGATCACCGTTACCAACACCTTCACCGACGCGGACGGCGAGCGGGTGCACACCCTGCACACGACGGTCGTCGGTGTCACCGCCGACGACGTGGACCCGGCGATCCGCACGACCGTGCAGAACGTCATGATGCACGACGTCAACCTGCTTGGCGTCGACGAATCCGGCGGGGGCTACCACAAGACCGTGCGCCCCGATGGCGCGGATCGGATCGCGCAGGCGGGCACGTCCCGCACACCGGCCACCGCCGCCTTTGACGACGTCAGCGTCGGGGACGAGCTGCCGGTACATCACGCGCGACTGTCCCGCGGCGACCTGGTCAACTACGCCGGCGTCGCGGGGGACGCCAACCCGATTCACTGGGACGAGCAGATCGCCAAGCTGGCCGGCATGCCCGACGTGATCGCCCACGGCATGCTCACCATGGGCTTGGGCGCCGGGTTCGGTTCCCGATGGTCGGGCGACCCGGGGGCGGTCACCCGCTATGCGGTACGGCTGTCGCAGCCGGCGGTCGTGTCGGCCGCCGAGGGCGCGGACATCGAATTCAGCGGCCGCGTCAAGTCGCTGGATCCCGCGACCCGCTCCGGCGTCGTCATCGTCGGCGCGAAGTCGGGGGGCCGCAAGATCTTCGGCCTGGCCACGCTCAGCATCCGCTTTCGCTGACACCTGACCCGACGCGCCGGTTCGGTCAGTGAACTGGCTCTGCCGTACCCTGGACGGATGGCTCTGCGGCGTGAGTACGACAACGAGGTGTGCCCGGTGGCACGCTCGCTCGAGGTCATCGGCGAACGGTGGACCTTACTCATCATTCGGGACGCGTTCTACGGCGTGGTTCGGTTCACCGACTTCCGGGAGCATCTGGCGATTCCGCCGGCGGTGCTGACCGAGCGCCTGAAGTTGTTGGTGGAACACGACATCATGACGACGTCCGTCGGCGCCAGTGGGCGCAGCGAGTATGCGCTGACCCACAAGGGTGAACTTCTCTGGCCCGTTGTCTGGGCAATGATGCACTGGGGCAACGAGTTCTACGTCGAACCGCCGTTGCGCCGCCCGATTGTCCATGTCACCTGCGACGGTCAACTCACCCCGCTGGGCAATTGCGGAAGGTGCGGTGCGGTACCCGCACCCCGGGATCTCGAAGTTCACCCTAGGCGGGACACCTCGACGGATTCGGCGCGTGACGACCGGGTCAGCCGGCTGCTGCGCAAGCCGCACCGCATGCTGCATCCCCTCATCGACGCGGCCTGAGAGCGCCGGCCGGCGCGCCGAGGCGGGACCGCCACCGCGCCCCCGCGCGCAGGTTCGAACTTCGGTGGTTGAACTTCATTGAATGAACTTGTACGGTGAGGGTAGGCGCACACCGACGCCGCTCCCGGACAAACCACCTCACGAACGGAAGTGCAACGATGACAACCGATTACGACGCCGTCACGGTGGAATCCTGCACCGAGCATGTGATCCGGCGCCTGCAGGTGCCTCTCGGTCGCCCGTTCGCAGACGCCATCACGGACTTCGAAAGGGTCGTCCCGCCGATCGACCCTGCCCGCTTCCAGGCCCTCGACAGCTGGGAGGCGAACCTGCGGCTGGCCGACACCGAGGCGCCGCTGGGATTGATGCGCTTCGGCTCCATCGATGTCCTGGCCTACCTGCGCACCTCCGGCACCGACCGTCCCGGAGTGGAGTATTTGGCCGGCAACCACACCATTGCCGAGCGGATGTACCGGCACGAACCGGCGACCATGCTCTACGCGCCGCTTCGGCTGTTCATCTTCGCCGCAGATGACGGTCAGGGTGTCCTGGTCATCGATCAGCCCAGCACGCTCTTCGGCAGCCTCGGTGGCAACCCGGACGTGGCGGACGTCGGCCGGGAGCTGGACCAGAAGATCGCCAGCGTGCTGGCAGCGATGGGAGTCAAGGCCCCCGCCGTACTGCTCGGGCAGCCGTCGGGCTCGTAACTGGTTTGCCCACAACGCCTGTCATCCGCTAGTCAGCCGAGGACCGCCATGCACCCGTTACGCGCCCTTCGTGACCGCGGCAACGTCACCGCCGCGGAGATGACCGCGCTTCTCGCGGACGACGTCGAGTTCCACACGCCGATCCTGACCAAGGTCGTGACGGGTCGTGAGCTCATCGGCGCGATCTGGGCGCTGTCCTCACACGTGCGTAACGGCCGCTACGTGCGCGAACACAAGCTCGACGAGCGCACGACGTTTCTGCAATGGCGCGGAGAGATCGAGGGCCGGGAACTCGAGATCTTCGAACTCGTCGAAGACGATGACAGCGGGATGATCAGGAAACGAACCGCCGCCTACCGGCCGCTACCCGCCGTCGAACTCTTCCGCTCGGCCATGTACCCGAGCATCAAAGACTGGCTCGGACCCGAGTACTTCAACTACGCCGCCGCCGACGACCAGGCACGTCAGGACGGCTAGGCGACGGCGACGGTCGGTCCGCGGGTGCGCCGTCATCGGCCGCTCGCGCCGCCCTGCCGGCGACAACGGTGGCGGCGATGGCCAGGCCGATGAAGCCGACGAGTCCTGCGCCGGCGCTGCAGACGACGACCAGTCGCCACCCCTGGCCCGCGGCGACAACCATCGCCGCGCACGTCGCGACGTTCAACAACGCAATCAGCGGGACCACGCGCAGCGCCGCGCGGTTGCCGGCCCTCCAGGACTGCTCGGTGCGCAGCGTCGAGGGCGTCCGGATGCCGAGGTGCGGGTTGCGAGGGAGCTCATCGCGCGCGGCGCGCCACCAGTTGCCAGTGATCAGCAGGCTCAACGCAGCCAAGGCGACCCCGATGACTACCGCCATCAGTAGCGCCTGATCACGTACCGACTGCATCGCGTCCCTCGTCCGGCTCCGCCACGCCGCCGGTTGCTCCAGCAGCTTCCGCCCGTCAGGACGATTCTGAGCCCTGGCCGCGGTGTTGGGCACCAGCGGTAGCAAAACGCGCCGATTGGGTAGTCCGGTCAAGACGAATCGTTTACTACAGCACGCCGAACAGGGGGCAACATGTCGTCACCGGATCCGCACGCCAGCACCGAATCCGAGGCCGAGGAGATCGCTCAAACGCCCGCGACTCCCGGCGCCGAAGCGTTGCCGACCGCTGACCAGGACGCATCCGATCAGTCCCATTGAGGACGCCGGGTCCGGGTGCACCCGGAAGGCCCCGGACGAAGTGAATAAACAGCGAACGAGCGGGGGCACGCCGTTTCCGCACCAACACGAGTCGAAAGGCAGGAACCAATGGCTGAACAAGAGGGGCCGCGGTGGGACGTCAGCCTCAAGGACAAGTTCGTCTATCTGGAGCGCATATCGGACAAGGATGAGCGGGTCTTCGACGACACGCTGACACCGGAGGAGGCCCGCAAGCTCGGCGGGTTGTTGACGAAATACGCGGACCAGGCCGGGGAATCAGAGAAATCCGGTGACGATGAACGGGACGGCGATGAACGGGACGAGGCCAAACATTCCGGCGACAGCGACGACTCCAAGGACGACGCGGACGAGGGCTAATTCCTGGCGGCGCGCAGTGCCAGCCCCCTGTCCACCCTCGCATCGACCCGCGGTCGGTCGCCTCGCAGGTAGGTCCGCTCCAGCCGATCGATGAGCTCTTGAGCCGCCTGGATGTCGCGCCGCAGTGTTGCCGCCTCCCCGCGCAGCGCGCCGGCGCGCGCATTGCTGGCGGTCGCCGTCTGCCGTTCCAGCCACGCGAGCCTGCTGGTCGTCGCCCCCTCGTGTCGTCGCAGTGCGCGAATGAACTCGACAGCCTGCGCTGCCTGCCATTCGGCCACCGGCTGATGTTCGCCCACCCGGGTCGGTTACCCCACGGCGTGATCCGGAAAGCGTGCGCATCGCAACGTTTACGCCCGGGCGCGGGGCTCACCGATTCGTCGCGTCGTCGGCGGCGGCACCGCGGCGCAGCAGCGCCATCGACCGACGCATGGTGGTGCGCGTCCGCGTTGTATCCCCGACGTGGACGTGTTCCAGCACAGCCATCGCGAACACGCCGTAATAGGCCTGTTCCAAAGCGGCCGTATCGGCGGTCGACCGGATCGACCCGTCGCCCTCGGCCTCGCGCAGGATACGGCGCAGCCGTGCGCGCAGCTCGACCACTTCGGGAAACTTCGTCGTCGGATAACGGAGCAGCAGCGTGTAGTACCCGCCGATGTTGTCGACGTCGGCGAAAAACATCGTCAGGCAGTCGTCGTAGAACGCCTCGACGCGCCGCAGCGGCGGTTTCCCTTCCGACGCGCGAAGAAAGCCGTTCCACCGCGCGGCCAACCGCTCCCCGAATACCTGTAGGAGCAGCTCGTCTTTGTTGGAGGCGTATAGGAAGATGGTGCCCAGGGCGACGCCGGCGCGTTCGGCCACCTGCCGCATGGTGACCGCGGACAGCCCGCCGGCCTCGACGAGATCCCAGGTCGCGGCGAAGACGGCGTTGCGGCGGCGCCGGCTCTCGTCTTTACGGCCACCCACGACAGCGCAACCCTTCAGACGCGGTTGACCGGGTAATGCGGCGCCTCACCGCGCAGCACCCGGGCCACCTCGGCGAAGCTCTTGACCATCGTCTCGCCGAGCGACTCCCTGCTCCAGTGAGCGGCGTGCGGGGACAGCAGGACACCGTCGACCTTGAGCAGTGGGCTGTGGGCGGGCAGCGGCTCGGTCTCGAAGGTGTCGAGTGCCGCACCGGCGAGGCGCCGGGATCGGATGGCCTCCGCGAGCGCCACCTCGTCAACGAGCCCCCCGCGTGACACGTTGACCACGAACGCTCCGCGTTTCATCCGCGACAGTGCCGCGGCGTCAAGCAGGTGCCGCGTGCACGACGTCAACGGAATATGAAGCGACACAACGTCGCTGGCCGTGATGACGGCGTCGAGGTCCGCCAGTGTCACGCCCAGCGCGGCGGCGTCCTCCGGTGACACCGCGGGATCGTGGGCGATAACGGAGAAACCGACGGCCCGGGCCGCCGTCGCGACGCGGCGACCGATTCGCCCCAACCCGATTAGGCCAAGGGTCTGCACGGCGGGCCGGTGCAGCGACATGCCCAGCCGCCCGTCACCGAATCGGCCGGCGCGCACAGTGGCATCCCACGCGACGAGCCCGCGGGTCAGGGCGAGAATGAACGCCATCGCGTGCGCGGCGACCTCGTGGAAGTTCGCGTCCGGCACGTTCGTCACCTGAATGCCCGCCCGGGTGGCCGCCTCGACATCGACGACGTCCACGCCGATACCGCAGCGGTGGATGACCCTGCAACGGGCGAGCTCCGAGATAAGCTGCGCCCGAATCGGTTCCACGGCGACGATCAATGCGTCGGCGTCGCGGGCCGCCTCGGCGAGCGCCTCGGCCGAACCGTCCGACACCGTGACGATGTCGGCGATGTCACGCAGGGGGGCCGTGACCGCGTCCGGCGGCGTCATCGAGGGATTGGTGAGAAGCGCTTTCACGCGTCGACCTCCGCCGCCAGTTCGTCGGTGAGCTTGCGGGCCGCCTTGGCGCCCGCCGCCAGCCACTGGCCGTCGGAGCCGTAGACCTGTAGCCGCACCCCGGCACGCGTCATCAGCCGCGCATGCTCCGGACTGAACACGGCTCCGGCGAGCACCTTGTGCTGCGCACGCGCGGCGGCCGCGATCGTTGCAACCGCCGAGAGGGTGGCTTCCGCGCTGATGCCCTTCAGCACGTTGCCGTCCCGAACCGCGCCGATGCCGAGCGCGAGATCGATCGGGCCGACGAACAGGCCGTCCACCCCAGGGGTGGCGGCAATGGCGTCGACCTCCGCGAGCCCCCGGGCCGTCTCGATCATGACCAGCAGCACGGGACCGTCACCAGGGACAAAGCCCGCTCCGGCCGAGGGACGCAGGGGCCCGAACGACCGTTCGCCGTGGGGTGGGTAAAGCATTGCGGAGGCGGCAGTCTCGGCCTCGGCGGCCGTGTTGACCATGGGGACGATGACTCCGGCGGCGCCCAGGTCTAACGCGCGCATGATCTGCCACGGCTCGTTGGCCGCAACCCGGACGAGCGCGGGTTTGTCGTGAAGCGCAGCCGCGCGCAGCATCGGCAGCAGCGAGCCGAGATCGGCCGACCCGTGCTGGCAGTCGATGACCACATAGTCGAGGTCGAGCTTGGCCAGTGCCTCGACGGCGTGGGGATCGGTGAAGGTGACCCACGGACCGGTGGTCAACGCGCGTTCGGCGAGGGTTCGTCTTAGCGGCGACTTCGGTTGTGGCGCTTGAGGTGTGCTTATGGTTAACCTCCTTAGTCAGCGGGGCACCGAGCACGCCAGCAGCCGGGCCGGAGTGTCGACGAGGATCTGGTGCAGGTCGGCGTCGGAGACGCCGGCGGCGCTGAGCGCGGGTAGCACCTCGGTGGATATGTAGGTAGGTTCCCAGTGCGGGTACATCGCGGTGCCACCCCCGGGTTCGAGCCAGTCGGTGTGCAGCATCGCGTCGTGCGACACCACGATGCGGTCGGCGTATCCCTGGTCGCACAGGGTGGCGATCACCGCGACCCGCTCGTGCATCGTGGCGGCACCCTCGACGTCGTAGCCGAACCGGTCCGACGCCATCGTCGCCCCGGTGTCCATGAGCGCCTTGAGATAGTCGATGTCGGTGGTATCGCCGCTGTGCCCGATCACCACCCGGGTGAGGTCCATTCCCTCAGTGGCGAACAGGTCGAGTTGCTCAAGGCCGCCCCGCACGTGTGGATCGGAATGCGTGGTGATCGGGACGCCGGTCTCGCGCGCGGCGATCGCCGAGGCGCGTAGCAACCCCTTGGACCCGCGAGTCAGGCCGGCCGGACCGGTGACGCACTTGATGATGCCGGCGTGGACCCCGGTGTGGCCGATACCGTCGACGATGTCGGCGATGAACACGTCGGCGAAGAAGTTGCGTCCCTGCCGGCGGGCCAGGGCCTGCCGAATCTCGAAAGTCTTGGAGGGCAGGTCCTCGGTGTAAAACCCGGTGGCGACAACGATATTGAGGTCTACGCGCGCGTTGACCTCGACCAGGGCGGGCACATCGCGGTCGTGGCCGAAGACGGTGACGTCGACGATGGTGTCGATACCGGCGTCCTTCACCTGTTGCAGACGCGCCACCACGCTGTCCAGCGCCGCCTGCTTACCACGCGGATAGGCCAGTTCGGGACGGTCGTTGGCCAGCGCCGCGGACACCGCGAAAACGTGCTCGTGCATCAGCGTGCGGCCAAGGCCATTGGCGCGTCGTCGGCCCCGGATGGTGGCGACGGTGCCGTCGGTGGTCACAGTCGGCCCTGCGGCTCGAATGGGCGCTTCGAACAGTTCGTCATCACCAGGCGCTCCCGGCCAGCGAGTGAATGCGGACGGGCAAGACGTCCCAGCCCTTTTGAAAGCTGGACGCGCTGCGCACGGCGGCGGCTTCGTCGAAGTCGAACTCGTCGACGGCGTCTAAGAACTCCTGCAGGATCACGCGGCCTTGCATCTTGGCCAAGTGGATACCCATGCAGAAATGACCGCCGTGGCCGAACGAAAGAGTCCGCTTCATCCGCCGATTCCACCGGAACACGTCGGAATCGGGGAATTCGCGGGGGTCACGCTGTGCCGACTGGATCAGGAAGATGATCCGCTGGCCTGGCGTCAGGTGCTGACCAAGCAAATCCACGGGTGCGGTCACGGTGCGTGAAAACCATTGTGCGGGACCGCAGTAACGCGACATTTCGTCGAAGGCCGGAGGCGTGTTGGTGCCCAGGTCGGCGCGAACGGCCGCGAGCTGGTCGGGGTTCTTGGTCAACTCCCACAGCCCGTGGGAGGTCACCTTGGGCACCGTCTCGACGCCGCCGATCAGGGGCACCAGAAGTTGAGCCGCCACCTCGCGGTCGGACAACGAGCGGCCCTCGAACACCGCGTTGATCACCGCGTCGACGAAGGGATGGCTGCCGTCCGCGCCGGCCTCGCGCCGCGCCGCCACAGCCGCGTGGGCGGCGCGGTTGATCCGCTTGAGCCCATCGATCGGGTTCAGGCCCAGACCCTGGTTGCCGATGGCGGCCGAGGACTCGTTGATCGCGTCCCGCAGGTCGCGAGCCGCTTCGGCCGGAAGGCCCGCGAGGTGGCACATGGTCTTTGCCGTCCAGAGCCCGAACAATTCTGGAAGGTTGAATTCCCGCCGGGCCAGCGCGTCCGGCAGGTCGGCGCGGACCAGCTCACGGAACCAGTCCTCGAGGCGCGAGACGGGCCGTGGCCGAAACGCATGGTTGACGAACCCGCGGAGCCGGCCTTGGTGAGGTTGGTCGACCCGGGTGAAGCCGCTGACCGGCGACAGCCCCGCGGGGGGCACCGGCCCGTCGTTGCGCGCCAGCATTTCCGCCTTCGTGGGCACCGTGCCCTCGCGGGCCTCGAACGGCATCTCCGGGTCGCCGAGCAAGCGGTACACGTCCTCGAACCGCGAGACGACCCACATGTCGTAGTCCTCGACGTAGTACAGCGGATGCTCGTCGCGTAGCCACGCGTAGTACGGGTAGGGATCCTCGAGGCACTCGGGCGAGAACGGATCGTAATGCGTGATTGCCGCATCAGCCGCGCGCGTCACAGGTCCGCCCTTCATTTCACTGAACGTGTTCAGTGAAGTTTGTCGGACTATGCCGGTATCAGTCAACCCGCGGCGCCCGCCCGCCCCGCTTGCCGGCCGAAGGGCAGCTCGGGCCGCGGATGCCGCCAACCCGCGCGTCGGGGCGCCCCCCGTATCGCGCGAAGTCGATGAGAATGACACCGACACCTTGTCACCCCAACGATGGCATCGGCGTCGGTGCGCGACGGGTGCGCGACCACCGGTCCATCTCTTCCAGCGCTGAGAGGCAGGGCAATTGAACGCGACGTGGGTGGTTCCCTTCATCATCATCGGGGGAGCCCTTCAGACCTGTGGGGCCGCAATGAACGGGCAACTTTACAAACACCTGATCAACCCGTGGCTGGCGTCCACGGTGTCGTTCGCGTTGATCACGATCTTTTTTCTGGCGATGTTTCTGATCCTCCCGCACCCGCTGCCCACCTCGGAGAACCTGGCGTCGATGCCATGGTGGGCAGTGGTCGGTGGGCTTGTCGGAGCGGTGCAGGTCTATGCGGGCCTGACCTTGGTCACCAAAGTCGGTGCCGGCTCGTTTGTCGGCATCACGGTCACCGCGGCGCTCATCATGTCGTTGCTCGTCGATCATTTCGGCTGGTTCCGCATCGAGGCCCACCCGATCACGGTGTGGCGAATCCTGGGGGCGGTGTTGATGATTGGCGGTGTCACGTTGATTTCGCGATTCTGAGCGGCCGCGCGCCGCGGCGGTACCGGCCGCGGTTCGCAGCGCGCCGATGCGACGCCCCTGTGATCTATTCGCCGTCAGCTTCGCGCGACGGTTGCGTCCTGCCCGTGAACTGGTCGACCAGCAGTCGCGCGCGTGCGTCGACATGGTCCGGGCGCAGTCGACCGGTCGCGCCGAGGGTGACCAGTCCATGCAACGCGGCCCAGAAGACCTCGGTGAGTGTGTCCGCGTCCCGCCCACGGGCGACGCGACCGACCGCCTCTCGTAACGCCGTGAACGCCTCCAACAGCTCGGGAGGCGTGGCCGCGGCGGCGAAGCGCAGCGCGGTCGCGCGGGTGAACATCGCGTCATAGGCGGCCGGGTTGTCGCGCGCGAATTGCAAGTACGCCTGCACAATTCGATCGAGCACTGCGTCCGGCCCCGCGACCGTATCCCGCGACACCGCCCGCATCGCGGCGGCGAGCTCCGCGTAGCCGTCGAGCGCGACGGCGTCCGCGATCTGTTCCATGCCGGCGAAGTGCTTGTAGAGCACGGGCTGGCTGTACTCGATCTCGGTGGACAGCCGCCGAGTGGTGACCGCATCCCACCCCTCGGCCTCCGCCAGCGCGCGAGCGGTGGTGACGATCAGCCGCCGCCGGGCGGCCTGTTCCCGCTCGCGCCGATCCTTCGTGGCCATACCCGACAGTATCACAGCTAGTTTAGCTAGCGATGCTATTGACTCCGTCACGCGACGGGGTTAGCGTTGCTAGCAGTCAGACCGAGGGAGACCACCAGCATGTTTCAACTCAGGAGCTACACCCTGCGATCACCCGACGCGCTCCGGCGCTACGCCGCGGTGCACTGGGCCCGACACGTCACCACCTTCGCAACGTTCGGCGTCACCACTCACGGCGTCTGGACCGAACACGGCGCGAACCGGTTGCTCGCACTGATCGACTATCCGCCGGGCGCCGACCCCGACGACGTCACCCGGCGGGTCATGTCCAGCACCGAATTCACCACGGACATGGCCGGATTCGACGTCGCCGACATCCTCGACGTGCAGTCGACCCTGCTCACCCCGACGCCCTACTCCCCCATCCACTGAGCACAGTCAAGGAGTTTTCGACATGACCATCACCACGACCATCGGCTACGTCCTCGCCGGGTTGCTCGCCGCGGCCATCATCGCCATCGGCACACGCTTCCTCGCCGCGCCACGCGCTGCCGCCGCCGGATACGGGGTGCTCCCCGACATCGACCAACCCGGAGTCCGGGCTTACCTGAGCGTCAAGGGAATCCGCGATATCACCACGGGCCTGTTCGTGATCGTCCTGCTGAGTGCGCACGCGACACACCTCGCCGGCTGGGTGATGCTGGCCGCAACGCTCATCCCGATCGTCGACGCCACCATCGTGTTGCGCAACGGCGGAGCCAAATCGATCGCCTACGGAGTGCACGGCGCCACCGCCGCGGTCATGCTGTTAACCACCGCACTGCTGCTCGTCGCCTGAACGCGCACCGCCACCACGCCCCCCGCCCGCACCGCGCCGAAGGTGACCGAAACGCCATGACCGAGACCCGAACCGATCTGTACTCCCGGCCCGGAAGCGACACCTACCGGGCCGCGACCACCCCGCACAACGCCGCGACCGTCCAACGCCCGGCCATGGTCGCGCACCCGCGCAGCGCCCAGGAGGTGGCGCAGGCCGTCGCGTGGGCCGAGCGGCACCAGCTCGGTGTGGTCGTGCAAGCGAGCGGGCACGGCGCCGGCGGGCCGGTCGACTCGGACCATTTGCTGGTCGACACGTCGGCGTTGAACACCGTCCACATCGACGCGCCCGCTCGCGTAGCGCGCGTCGGCGCCGGTGCGACCTGGTCACAGGTCAACGCGCGGGCCGAAGGTGCCGGGTTGCTGGGGCTGGCGGGGACGTCACCCACGGTGGCCGTCGCGGGCTACACCTTCGGCGGCGGCGTCGGCTTCTTGACGCGCCCGCACGGAATGGCCAGCTCGTCGCTGCTCGCTGTCGACTACGTCGATGGCCACGGCGCCCTTCGGCGGGCGGCGGAGGACGCCACCGACGCGGTCGACCGCGACGCACTGTGGGCGTTCCGCGGGGGTGGCGGCACCGGTCTGGCCACCTCGTTGACGGTCGAGCTCGTCGCCGTCGACGACCCGTGGGCCGGTTATCTGCTGTGGAGCATCGACGCACTGGAAGCCGTCGTCGACGCCTGGGCGACGGCCATGGGCCACGTGGGTGCGGCGCTGTCGACGAGCTTGAGTGTGTTGCGCACACCGCCGGGCTCGCCGGCCTTCCCGCCCCCGCTTCAAGGCGTTCCCGTCGTGCATTTGGCGTTCGCCTCACCGCAAGGCCCAGACGCCGCGCTGCCGCTGCTGCAAGCCTTGTCGGCGGCGCCGGCGCCTGCGGTCAACAGCCAGTGGGCGCCCGCTGACGCCGCCCGGCTGGCCCAGATCCACCTCGACCCACCGGGCGCGGTCCCCGCTTTGGGCACGGGCCGATGGCTGGGGCCCAACGGCCCCGACGTCGCGGCCGCGGTGTTTCGCACCGCCGCCAGTGCCGATTCGGCGGTGGCGATGGTCGAGTTGCGCAACCTGGACAACGACGCGGCCGCCCGGAACGGCGCGCTGACCGCCGTCCCGGCACCGTACCTGTTGCACGCGGTGGGCATCGCAGGCGACGCCGCGACGCGTGCCCGCACCGAGGATGGCTTGGCCCGGGTGCTGTCGGCGGCGGCCGCCGCCGACACCGGGCGGTCCTCGGCGCCATTCGCCGACGGTCGCGCGGCAGATCCCAACGGGCTCGACCCGGACGACCTGCAGCGGCTGGCCGACATCAGCGCCGCCGTCGACCCCGATCGGCGCATAACGCCCACCCGGATACTCGCTGCGCACACGGCGAGCTGAGCGCGGCGCCGTCAGCGCGGACGTTCAGCTCAGGCAGTTCGCTCTTGTCGACCACCGAGCCGCCAGTCGGAACCCGCATCCTGGTGACGCAGATGGCCCGGCCGGGTGGCCCAGCCCTCGGGCACGTCGAGCGCGAGGGCCAGATGTACGAAACGCCCGACGGCGGGCGACGCGGCGAGGGCCGGATTCCACAGCAAGGTATACGGAAGAGCCATCGCGGGAGTCGCGGGCCGTACGACTTGCACGGTCTCGCAGTCCATCAGCGAGGGGGTCGTCAACACCCAGTCAACCTCCGCCTGGGCCGGCCAGCGGCGGGCGCGAAGGTCGACGTCGTCGAGTTCCACCATGGGCGGCCGCAGACCAGCTGCTTCCAGCGCGTCGCGTTGTCCGGCCACCCACGCGGGAAACAGAGAAGCGCTGTGCACACCGAGGGTCTCACCGGCCAGGTCGGCCAGCATTGCCGAATCCTGTTTAGCCACAGGGTGGCTGCGCCTGACGGCGACGAGGAAGGGCTCAGCGCAGAACACCTTCGCGATCACTTGTGGTGGCGCCGCTACGGCGGCGCACGTGATGGCCACGTCGACGCTGCCCACGGCGACCGCGCTCCGCAGCTCCGGCAACCACATCCGACGCACGATCAACTCGACGTGCGGCGCCTTGCGTCGGAGCGCTCTCGCCAGATGCGGCGCTAACACCGGCGCGGCCGGTGGAGTGATCGCCAGTCGCACCACCCCCGAATGGCCCTCGGACAGCTGGTGCACCGCGGCGCAGGCCGCTCCGACGTCGTCGAGAATGGCCTGAGCGCGGCCGAGAAGCTCGGTCCCCGCGGCGGTCAGGGCGACTCGGCGAGTGCTGCGAATCATCAACGCGGACCCCAGTTCTCGCTCCAAGCGTTGCACGAGCGTGCTGAGCGCCGGTTGTCCGATATGCAGTTGCTGGGCGGCGCGCCCGAAGTGCAACTCGTGGGCTACGGCCACGAATGCTTCCAGTTGACGTAGCTCCATTTAACGAGCCACCGTTGCGGCCCTCGAGGACGTGCCCCGTGCGCCCACGCCATCCATACCATTTACGTTACGTCATTATCGTAACGTAAATCAACTCCCCCGGATTCGCCCCTTCCCCGCCGATGTCAGTGGGCTAGCCCGTCGACAATCAGCGCCGCCGCCGCGTCGACCCAGGCGTCGTCGAGATCCCGCTCGTTGGCCTCGGCCATCATGACCATTCCGCTGATCAGATCGGCCAGCATCTGCGCGTCGACTCGCTTCTTTTTCGGTCGCTTCGGCAGGGCCTCGTCGAGATATTCCTGCAGTTGCCGGTAGGTGGTCTCTTGAGCACTGGCCAACCGCCTCGACAGGCCGGGCCGGGCGCGCAGATCGGCCATCAAGCCCGCGGCGGCCGTCCGAACGGCGCGTTGCCGGAACTGGTCGATCGACCGACCCAGCAAGGCGCGCACGGTGGAAGCGAGGTCGTCGGCGATGGGCAATTCGGTTGCGGTGGAACTGGCGAACACCGCTTCGTAGACCAGCTCCACCTTGCTTGGGAACCGTCGATAGACTGCGGGCGGCGTGGCGCCGGCGCGAGCTGCGACCTGCGGGATCGTCAGGCGGTCATAGCCGATTTCCTCGAGCAATTCCACGGTGGCGCGCAGAACCGCCGCACCGATGCTGGTGTCGCGGGGGCGTCCCTGCTTGGCCGCGGGCTGCGGGCCGTCTCCACCTTCGGGCGATTTCATTTCGTTCCGAACGTAACGTAACGGGCTTTTTGGGCGCAAGCGTCTCGGGATTGATCAACGCGGGCAATCGGATCGATTCTGATTCGCCTCTTTTTCTCAGTCCCCCCATGACGCAACGTATGTCGTGGCCCCCCCCCATCACCGAGTCCCGAAAGGAGCGAGCGGTGCAGGAGTCCCGTCCACCGTTTCCCCCATACGACCTACAGACAGCACTGGAGAAAGTACAAGCCGCAGAGGACGCGTGGAATACCTGCGACCCGCACCGGGTGAGCCTGGCCTACACCCCGGACAGCGCCTGGCGTAATCGTGGCCAGTTCGTCAATGGCCGAGACCAGATCGTCGAGTTCCTCACCGCCAAATGGCAGCGTGAGCTGGACTATGCGCTTCGCAAGAGCCTGTGGGATTTCCACGACAACCGGATCGCGGTGCGCTTTCAGTACGAGTGTCACGACGCTTCGGGCCAGTGGTGGCGCAGCTACGGCAACGAGCTCTGGGAGTTCGACGACAGCGGCCTCATGCGCCGGCGCGAGGCGAGCATCAATGACGTGCGCATCGACGAGTCCGAACGTCGGTACTTCGGTCCCCGGCCCGCCAACGAGCGCGGCCAGAGCCACGTCATCCCGCTGCAGTGAGGCCCTTGACGTCGTATTCCCTGCGCCGCAACGAGATCGCCGACGCAGACCGCGCATGGTCTCCGCACCAGTTACGGCCGGAGGCAGCATGAACAGCGTCATCACCGGCGACGGGGTGGAGATCCAGTACAAGGATTGGGGTTCTGGGCGGCCGATCGTGTTCAGTCACGGGTGGCCCCTGTCCGCCGATGACTGGGACCCTCAAATGTTGTTCTTCCTCAAACACGGCTACCGCGTGATCGCCCACGACCGACGGGGTCATGGACGATCCAGCCAGACCGGTACCGGTCACGATATGAACCATTACGCCGATGATCTGGCGGCCCTGACCGCCCATCTCGACCTGCAAGGCGCCATCCACGTGGGCCATTCAACCGGAGGCGGCGAGGTCGTTCGTTACCTCGCCCGCCACGGTGAAGCTCGAGTTGCCAAGGCGGCGTTGCTGAGTGCCGTACCACCACTCATGGTTCGCACACCAACGAACCCCGGCGGGCAACCCAAGGAGGCGTTCGACGACCTGCAGGCGCAGTTGGCGGCGAATCGGTCGGCCTTCTACCGCGAGTTGGCTTCGGGACCGTTCTACGGATTCAATCGGCCGGGGGTGCCGACGTCGGAAGCCGTCGTCGACAATTGGTGGAGGCAGGGCATGATGGGCGGCGCCAAGGCGCACTACGACGGCATCGTCGCGTTCTCGCAGACCGACTTCACCGAGGATTTGAAGCGGGTCACCATACCGGTGTTGGTGATGCACGGCGAGGACGACCAAATCGTGCCCTATGGCGATTCCGCCCCGCTGACAGCACAATTGGTCAGGAATAGTCGCCTGATTTCGTATCCGGGGTTTCCCCACGGCATGCCCACCACTCACGCCGACGTCATCAACGCCGAGCTATTGAACTTCATCCGGCACTGATGCCGTCGCGGTGTTCGGTCGGGCCTCTCAGCCCTCGTGTCGCAGGTGGCCGGGCAGAGTCACCCAGCCCGCGGGTACGTCGGCCGTCAAGGCCAGGTGCACGAAGCGGCCCACCGCAGCGTTGGCCGCGCGAGTGGGACTCCACTGCAGCGTGTACGGCAGGATTTGCGCGGGTCGCACGGGTCGGGTGGGGGTCGACAACCCCGGCGCGGCCATCGTGGCCGTGGTGAGGATCCAGTCGACCTCGGACTGGTCCGGCCAGCGCCGGGCAAACAGGTCGGTGTCGGCGAGTTCAACCGTCACCGGCGACACGCCGGCCGCCTCGAGCGCCTGCCGATGCGCCAGCGCCCACGCCGGGAACAGAGCCGAGCTGTGAATGCCCAGCCGCTCGCCCGCGACATCGCCCAGGGCAATCGAATCCTGTTCGGCAAGTCGGTGATTCGGCCGCACCGAGATCAGTAACGGCTCGCCGCAGAACACTTCGTCGACCACCCCCGGCGGGTGCGCTAGTGAACCACAGGTGACCGCGACGTCGATCGTGCCGTCGGCCGTGGCTCGGGCGAGGTCCGGTAGCCACATCCGCCGGGCCGCGACCTTGACTTCCGGTGCCGCGTCCCGCAAGACGGTGATGAGGTGTGACGCCAGCACCGGAGCAACGGGTGGCGTCATGCCGAGCCGCACGGTGCCCGCACGTCCGTCGGCCACCCGATGCACGGCGGCGCAGGCCGACCCCACTTCGTCGAGTATGACCTTGGCGCGACCCAAGAGTTCGTCCCCGGCGCTCGTCAGCGTGACCCTGCGGGTGGTTCGGGTCATCAGCTGCGCGCCCAATTCCCGCTCCAAGTGCCGGATCAAACTGCTCACGGTCGGTTGACCAACACGCAGCTTGTGCGCCGCGCGGCCGAAGTGCAGTTCCGTCGCGACCGCTACGAACGCTTCCAGTTGACGCAGTTCCACCCCGACTCACCGTCCCATGGGGAAAAGTTATCTACCTATCGATAGGTAGCTGTACTGAGCCTACGAGTCGGCGTTACGGTTGTCAAAACTTATCTACCGATAGGGAGGGTGATGAGCGACACGGCCGAGCGCTTGATGGACCTTGCGGAGAGCCGCATTGGTGACGCCGGCTATAACGGCTACAGCTTCCGCGATCTGGCGGCAGAACTGGGCATCAAGAGTTCGAGTGTCCACCACCACTTCCCGACCAAGGCTGCGCTGACGGTCGCCGTGATGCACCGCTACACGGACAACGTTCTCGCCGCGGTGGCGGACGCGACCGCCGAAGGCGTCGACGTCGTTTCGGCGTATTTGGCGGTGTTCCGTAACGTGCTGCGCACGACCGGCCGCATGTGCATGGGCGGAGCGTTGGGTGCCGAGACGGGTGGTCTGCCGCCCGAGGTCGCCCAGGCGGCCCGCGATTTCTTCACACGCGTTACCGCTGACATCGCCGATCGGATCGGCGGGCCCGATCCGCGGACGCACGCATTGCGGATCTTCGCGACGCTGGAAGGCGCGATGATCTTGGCGCGCGGGCTTGGGGACGCGAAGGTATTCGACCATGCGACTTCGGCGTTGGCCTGACGCTGGGCCGACGGCAACGCCTGAGCCCCGACGGCACTAATCAGCTCCGTCGATCTCAGTGATCGCGGATTGGCCCTTTTTCCGGCCGCCGGGGCGACGCAGTGTGTAGGCAAGTGACTCGCGCCCATCCACACGCCTATCCACAAGGGGAAACATGAGCGGCTTCAGCACGCGCTATCACACCGTGTCCATCGACGGCCTCGACGTCTTCTACCGCGAGGCCGGCGATCGCTCGAACCCCACAGTGCTTCTGCTGCACGGTTTTCCGTCCAGCTCTCATATGTTCCGTAATCTGATTAACTCGCTGGCCGACTCCTACCACCTGGTGGCGCCCGACCACATCGGCTTCGGGCGCTCCTCGATGCCCTCGGTCAACCAGTTCACCTACAGCTTCGACCGGCTTACCGAGATCACAGAGAAGCTCATCACCACTTTGGGGCTCGAACGCTTCGCCATCTACATTCACGACTACGGCGCACCCATCGGGCTGCGCATCGCCAGCGCACGACCGGAGCGCATCACCGCGATCATCACGCAGAGCGGAAACGCCTACATGGAGGGCTTCACGCCCTTTTGGGACAGACTGTTCGCGCACGCGAAAGACCGCGGCCCCAACGAAGACTCGGTCCGGGAATACTTCACCTTGCAGACGACGCACTGGCAGTACACCCACGGCGTGCCGGCCGATCGACTCGACCGCATCGCCCCGGAGACCTGGCTGCTGGATCAGGCAGGCCTCGACCGCAGAGGCAACGATGCCATTCAACTGCAGCTGTTCTGGGACTATCAGTTCAATCTCGACGGCTACCCCAAGTTCCAGGAATACTTCCGCACCCATCAACCGCCGCTGCTGGTCACGTGGGGCAAGAATGACGAGATCTTCGGCGCCCCCGGCGCAGAGGCCTTCCGCCGCGACCTCCCCCACGGCGAATTTCATCTGCTCGACGCGGGTCATTTCGCCCTCGAGACACACGGAGAAGAAATCAGCGGCTACATCCGCGACTTCCTCGGTCGGCTCTAGGACGCCCACGCGATCCCTAGGTACCCGCCACCCCGGGGCCGATCGTGGTGCTGCCGCTGTCTTCGGCGCGGCCTTCGCGGTGACGGTGCCCGCCGTTCGCATCCAATTGCGGCCTCCGAGCGCTGCCGGCGGCGACGAATGTGCTGGCTCAGGACACCGTAGCGATCACGGTGACCGATGCCGAAAACGCCGCGATGTGACCACCCGATCTCACCGCAATGCACGAATACCGGGTGGGCCATCGTGGCGCCGCTGCTGCCGCGCGACGGCCGGTGGCTGTCGGCGGCCCGCTGAGACCGGCTATGTCCGGGAGGCCGTCTGGAAACTTGGCTTGTCAAGATATCGCCTGGCCGATCCGCAGACGATTACGCCGACGGCAACTTTCGCGGGGCATCAGAGGTCAACGCACCACAGCCCGGGTAGGGGCCAAGCGCACACCAGCCTATGCGCAGCAGATTTCGGAGTTCGACCGTCACAACCTTCATCGTCGATCCCCAATCTTCATAGTGATGCCGCTTCACCTGGGCGTCAGCGAAGGCATGCCGCTGCTTCAGTCGACGGCCACCGCGCGCACGAAGTTTGCAGCGAACTCGGCGCAGGTGGTGTCCGCGTCCGGCAGTTGGATCACTCCGGTGGTGGCTAACGCAGGTCGGGTGAGCATGTGCATCAACATCGGTCCGATGAGTTGCTGAACCAGCAACGGCAGGGGCAGATCTCGGATCCGGCCCCGTTGCACTTGTGAATCGAGCCAGCTACCCAGCACGTCCAGCATCCGCGGAGCACCGTGTTGGCTAAGCGTCTGGACCGTCGGACTCGTCGGACGGGCAAATACTTCGGCGAGGATCGCCGGCGCAACCCGTGGTTCGCGGCCCAGCGTCGCCGCCAGAGCTTGATAGAGGCGTTGCGCGGTGGCAGTGAGATCGTCGGTGGCGGCGTCGAGGACATCCTCGAAATCGGGTATAGGGCTGTGACATTCGAAAACCACCCGCAGTAGTTCGTCGCGGCTGCCGAAGGCCATGTACACGCTGTGGACGGCGCAGTCGGCGCGGGTGGCGATTGCCTCCAACGTCGCCGCTGCCAGACCGGATTCGCCGATGATTGCTGCCGCCGCGGCCAGCGCCCGGGCGCGAACCGGCAATTGACCACCTGGGTCGACCCCAACCGCGCGGACCGCCTCATCCAATGCCGCCCGGGTGCCGCCGAGGCGCCGCAGGAGTGTGCTGCGCGAGATCCCGGCTTCGCGCGCGATCGCGAGCACCGGCACGTCGGCGACGTCTTTGCCTCGTTTCTCGGCGGCCCGCAGCGCGGCTTGCACCAGTTCGTCAGGGACCGGAAGCGCGTCGGTGTCGGGCGGACTATCGAGGCCGGAGGGCGCGGCGATCATGCTTTACCTTTATGACACTAGATACAAGTAGCAATTACCTTCTATACCGGTTAGGTTATCACGATGAGAAGCTGCTCGACCGCGAGACCGCCGCAGCATGGCTGAGGTGCCCCGGCACTCAACGAACCGGACTTCGGTCGGTAGCCGCGTCCGGCGCGGCTGGGTCTTCGTCGTCGCGCTCCTGGTGATCGCCGCGGCCGGGTCGGGCGTCTATCGGCTGCACCGGATCTTCGGTTCGGACAACGACACGTCTACCCCCGGTCCGATCGGCAACGACGTCGACTTCAATCCGAAGCACATCGTTTTGCAGGTGTTCGGTGACGCCGGGAAGGTGGCAACCATCAACTACCTTGACATCAACGTGCAGCCGCAGAAGGTGACGGATGCGCCCCTGCCGTGGTCGTTGCAGATGGTCACCACGCAGCCCGGCGCCTTCACCAACCTTGTGGCACAGGGAAATAGCGACTCGCTGGGATGTCGCATCATCGTGGACGGCGAAGTCAAAGACGAAAGGATCGTCAACACCGTGAACGCCTATACGTTCTGCCTGGTGAAGTCCGCATGAGCGAAGGCGGTGCGCCGCGCCATGCTGTACCGCGGATACTGCTGCGGTTTTCGGTCCTGATCGCCGCCTTCTGGCTTGCCGTGGCTGTACTCACCAATGTCTACGTGCCGCAGCTGGAAAAGGTCGCCCAGGCACACAATGTGTCCCAGAGCCCCCAGGACGCGCCGGCGCTGCTGGCCAGCAAGCGCATCGGCAAGGTGTTCAACCAGTTCGACTCCGACAGCGCCGCCATGATCGTGCTGGAAGGTGACCAGCCACTGGGCGCCGCCGCCCACCACTACTACGACGGTCTGATTAAGAAACTCGCGCAGGATAAGAAACACGTTGAGCACATCCAGGACTTCTGGGGGGATCCGCTCACCGCCTCGGGCTCCCAGAGCGACGACGGCAAGGCGGCCCTCGTGCAACTCAATCTTGCCGGTAATCAAGGCCAGTCGCTCTCCAACGAATCCGTGGATTCGGTGCGCGACATCGTCGCCCACTCGTCGCCGCCGCCGGGGGTCAAGGTATATGTCACCGGTGCGGCGCCGCTGGTGACCGATCAGTTCGAGGTCGGCAGCAAGGGCACGTTGATGGTCACCTTGATCACGATCGCGGTGATCGTGGTCATGTTGTTCTGGGTGTACCGTTCTCTGGTCACCGCGATCCTGGTCCTCTTCACGGTGATGATCGAGTTGACCGCGTCCCGCGGAGTCGTTGCCCTACTGGCAAATTCGGGAGTCATCGGCCTCTCGACATATTCGACGAATCTGTTGACGTTGCTGGTGATTGCTGCCGGAACCGACTACGCGATCTTCATCCTGGGCCGCTACCACGAAGCGCGCCATATCGGGCAAGATCGTCGCGAAGCCTTCTATACGATGTACCGCGGCACCGCGCACATTATCCTGGGCTCCGGCCTGACCGTCGTCGGCGCGGTCTTCTGCCTGCACTTCACCAGGCTTCCCTATTTCCAAACCATGGCCATCCCCGCTGCCACCGGCGTCCTAGTGGCGCTGGCGGCCGCGCTGACCCTGGCCCCGGCGATACTCGGGATAGGCCGCCATTTCGGCCTTTTCGACCCTCAGCGCGCGATGCGCACCCGGGGCTGGCGACGCATCGGCACCGCCATCGTCCGCTGGCCCGGTCCCATCCTCGTAGCGACGGTCGGCGTCGCGCTGATCGGTCTACTGGCCCTGCCGGGATACACCACGAGCTACGACGCCCGCCCCTACATGCCCGCCGATTCGCCGGCGAATCTCGGCTACGCGGCGGCCGAGCGGCATTTCGGCGAGGCCCGGCTCAATCCCGAATTGCTGATGGTCGAGGCAGACCACGACATGCGCAACCCCGCCGACATGCTGGTCGTCGAACGGATCGCACGAGCCATCTTCCACCTTCCCGGCATTCAGAAGGTGCAGGGGCTCACCAGGCCGCAGGGAACCCCTATTGTCCACACCTCCATCCCCTTTCAAATCAGCGCGGGAAACGTGGGCAACGTCGAGAATCTGCAATATCAGAAAGACCGCGCCGACGACCTGCTCAAGCAGGCCGACCAGATTCGCCACACCGTCAGCATCTTGAACGAGCAGTACTCGCTACAGAAGGACCTCGCCGCTTCGACCAACGACGAGACCCAAAGCTTTCACGCCACCATCGGTACCATCAATGAATTGCGGGACGAGATCGCCAATCTCGATGACTTCTTGCGTCCGGTCCGCAGCTACTTCTATTGGGAAAAGCACTGCTATGACATCCCGGTGTGCTCGGCGTTCCGGAGCGTCTTCGACGCCATCGACGGCATTGACCAGCTCAGTGAACAATTCACCGCGCTCACAGCGAGCTTGGACAAGCTGGATGCAGGTCAGCAGAAGCTGGTGACGCTGCTGCCGCCCCAAATCGCCGACCAAGAGAAGAACCTCAGGCTCACGCTGTCCAATTACGCCACCAACTCGGGGATCAACGCCCAAACGCAGGCCAACACCGACACGGCGACCGCCCTGGGACAGGCCTACGACGCCGCGAAAATCGACGATTCGTTCTTCCTGCCGCCCGAGGCCTTCAGCAACCCCGAGTTCCAACGGGGTCTGAAGCTGTTCTTCTCCCCGGACGGCAAGGCGACTCAGATGATCATCACGCACGAAGGTGACCCCGCCACGCCCCGAGGCATCGCCAGCATCGACCCGATCAGAAACGCGGCCAAAGACGCGGTCAAGGGCACCATTCTCGCCGGCTCGCACATCTACCTTTCCGGCACCGCGGCCACGTACAAAGACATCCAGGAAGGCGCCACCTACGACTTGATGATCGCGGCACTGGCGGCGTTGTGCCTGATCTTCTTGATCATGCTGTTCATCACCCGAAGCCTGATCGCCGCGATCGTCATCGTGGGAACGGTCGCCCTGTCACTGGGCGCCTCGTTCGGCCTGTCGGTGCTGCTCTGGCAGGACATCCTCGGCATCCAGTTGTATTGGATCGTGCTGGCGCTGGCAGTCATCCTGCTGTTGGCGGTGGGATCGGATTACAACCTGTTGCTCATCTCCCGGTTCAAGGAAGAGGTACACGCAGGAATCAACACCGGCATCGTTCGAGCGATTGCCGGCAGCGGCTCGGTGGTCACCTCCGCCGGCCTCGTGTTCGCGGCCACCATGGCCTCCTTCGTCTTTGCCGACCTACGGGTGCTTGGTCAGATCGGCA
Organism: Mycobacterium sp. E2462; assembly: GCF_001672685.1. Classification (NCBI taxonomy): domain Bacteria; kingdom Bacillati; phylum Actinomycetota; class Actinomycetes; order Mycobacteriales; family Mycobacteriaceae; genus Mycobacterium; species Mycobacterium sp. E2462. The sequence goes on along the minus strand of NZ_LZKC01000197.1, from coordinate 9,135 downwards.
CCACCATCGCGCTCGGTTTGCTTTTCGACACCCTGATCGTGCGCGCGTTCATGACCCCGTCCATCGCCGCGCTGTTGGGACGTTGGTTCTGGTGGCCATTGCGGGTACGGCCGCGTCCAGCCAGCACGATGCTGCGGCCCTACGGCCCGCGGACCGCGGTGCGTCAGTTGCTGCTCTGGGAGGACGACGACCCGGCGATGACCCACCTTGGCACCGTCGACGCGAAGACTTAGGAGCAACAATGGCCTTCGGTTTGTATACCTTGCTCACGATAGCCGTTGCCGCGCTTGGGCTGACGTGTGTCGGTTGCGCGTTCCTCTTTGTCCGGCGGTTGGAGGAGCGGCGGCCCGCTGAATTGGGCGAGACGGTAGGTGCCCATAAAGAGGTCCTGGCCAAAGTCCGTAAGCATCAACCCATGTCGCCGGACGAAATCGAGTATGCGCGGGAGATCGTCTCCGACTGCCGCTCACCGCTCGCCTATTCGATCCCGGCCGCCCTGTTCGCGATGGCATGCTTCTATGTGTTCGGTTGTCTGCAACAGCTGCACGGCGGCGCGCCCTCGGTTCGCACATTCATCGGCGGGCTGCCCGCGATCGGAGCCACCAATCTCACCATGCAACTGCTCAGGGTCGCGCGGTTGAGAAGCCACCTGCAGGAACCGATTACCACCGTCGACGAACCGCCTCACGCGCGTTCCACGGCGTAACGGCCGGCTTCGTGCTTGGCTGACGTATGCATATTCCCTCCATCCTGTGGCAAGGCCACTCCCGAACGTTTCACATCGGGATCGCCGCCCTGCTCGGTGCCACAGCCGGCGCGCTGGTCGGCGTTACCGCGGGATGGCGGTACGCCCCGGCAGCGGGGTGGATCGCGACGGCCACCTTCTACATGATCTGGACGCACGCGAGCGTCCGATCGATGGCGCCTTCGGCGATCGAACGAACCGTCCAGCAGCGGCCGCCTGCCCGGCGGCCCGCCGACACCATCATCGTCATCGCCAGCATCGCCAGCCTCGGTGGCGTGGCCTACCTGCTCATTGCCGGCACTGCGAGTGGACCGGATGCGACGATTGCGGCGGTCATCGGGTTCTTGAGCGTGATCGCCTCATGGTTGGTCGTCCAGACCGTCTATACCCTGCGCTACGCCATCCTGTTCTATACCGAACCCGTCGGCGGGATCGACTTCAATCACGAGGAGAGGCCGGAGTTTTCCGATTTCGCCTATTTGGCGTTCACCATCGCCGTGACGTACGGCGTCACCGACACCGCCGTCAAGGACCGCGTGATTCGCAGGTCGGTGCTGCAGCACGCCATGGTGTCGTATCTGTTCGGCACGGTGATCCTCGCGATCACCGTGCAGGTGATCACCACACTGAGCGGCCTGTGACACCGGCTCGGCAAAACCATGTCTCGTCATCCGAGGATTGAGGCCGGCAAAGGCCCCGGGATCTAGCCGGTGGCTGAACGTCCGGGCTGCCCACCGTCGTCTCGCGCCGTCATAACCCCTGTGTCGACAACCAGCCGTCGATCCGCTCGGCGACCGCACGCCAATCCGGTTCAAGCATCATGTTGTGCCCCATGCCGATGAAAAAGTCGGCGTCAGTACCGTACGCGCGAGCCGTCTTCCGTATCTCCTTCGGGCTGAAACAGGCATCCTCTGCGGCTCCCAACACGAGCAGTGGTGTGGTGACTCGCTTGGGCTTGGGAAGGCTGAGCAGCGTCAGATCCAAGGCCTGCCTTCCGACATACTCTTCGTCTAGCAGGGCGGCGTAGCGCGCCAGATCCGGATCGGGCGTGCCCGCGGAGTAGAAGTTCTCGCGTGCCACTGCCGGTGTGTTTACCGCGCTCAGCGTCTTGCCCCGGATCAGGGCGCGCGCAGAGCGCGTCGGGTGACGCCCCAGGATGCGGATCAGGGCGCGGCTGGCTCCACTTACCGGCATCGTCGCGAGCAGGACTCCCGCGGGGGCACTGTACGTCTCGAGGTATTTCTGAACGATGAAGCCGCCCATCGAGTGGCCAATGACCACGGGTTCCACGGGAAGGCATCTGGCGACGCTCACCACGTCGTGCACCCAATCGGCAACCGAACATTTTCGTGCTCTGGCCCTTTCGCTCTGACCATGGTTGCGAAGGCTCACGGCCATCGCTCGATAGCCGGCGTCGGCGAAGAAATCGAGGAAATGCTCGTCCCAACACCAGGCCGCATGCCACGAGCCGTGGACGAAGAGCAGCGGCGCGGGATGCGCTGCACTACTCGAACCCTTATCGATGACTTCAAGTTTCATCGTGCGCCCTCCCGACGCAATTGATCTCCCTGTGCGGCACCGAGACACGCCGACCCGACCGGAGCGCAGCATGTGGTCCGGATGCGCGAGATCGGCTGCAAATCAGCCGAATTTTCCTCGGATGGTCGACATGTTCGCCGCCCGAACCCGGCCGACGGGTACGACGGTGTACGAAATCGACCAGCCCGACGTGATGGCGTTTAGACGCCGTGCGCTGTCCGCCCTTGGCGCGAGCGTGAAACACATCGGAGTCGATTTGCGCGAGGCGTGGCCGGCGGCGTTGCAGGACAGCGGGTTTAGGGCGGCACAACCCACGGCATGGCTCGCCGAGGGTCTCCTGATCGGCTACCTGCCGCGTGCGGCAGAGGTCGCCTTGCTGGACTCGATCACCTCGCTATCCCACCGGCACAGCCGGCTTGCCGCCGACTACGGTGTGGTCACCGGAACGTCAGCAGAGTCGCGAGAACAGGCACGGATGATGGCCCAGGGCTGGCGGCGGCGCGGTCTCGACATGAACCTCGCCGGTTTGATCTATCCCGGCGAACACACCGACGCCCCGCCTTGTCTACAGGGGACAGGTTGGACAACAACGACATTCGGGATCGGCGAGCTGTTTTCCACGGCGGGGCTGCCGGCTTTGAGCCAACTCAGCGACGTCGGGTCGGCCGCAGAAATCAGCTTCGTCACGGCACTGCGAGGGTGAGCGACGGGTGGGACCCAGCCGTACATCGTTGGGCCCCGTGGCGTAGCGACCGGAAGGCCCAACGGATCACGTCGCCGGCCGGTGGGGTTCAGGTGGCGTTGCACGCTCCTCGGAGCCGGTGAGCGCCGAGAGGGCCGTCGATACATCGAGGCGAGGGTCGAGGCGGGCGGCACAGCGCAGTGAAGTGACGAGTAGCTGGACGACCACCTCGACCATCTCGTCGCGGCCGAACGGGTGGTCGTGGTTCAGCCAGAAGGCGGTGGCCTCATCGAGGCTGCCCTGACAGGAGCGCAGCATCAATCCGATCGCAAGATTGGTGCTATCGAGGTCGAGAAGGGCGCAGGTCCATTCGATGGTGCGCCAGCGCGCCTGGTCGAAGATTGCTCGTGCCTCCGGGTCACCGCCGTCTCCGCCGAGGATCAGCCGCAACGCGAAGTCCCTATGGTCACCCAGATAGGTCAGATGTGCGTGAATCATCTGGCGGAAACAGTCACCCGCCGAGGCGGTCTCGGCCGGAGAGGTGGTCGCGGCGCCGACGCGCGATGCCGCCTCGCGCAACACTTCGAGATAGAGACCGCGCTTGCTGCCGAAGTAGTGAAAGAGCAGACCTTGTGTCACACCGGCGGATCCGGCGATGTCGCTGGCGGTGACGTCGTCGAAGTGGCTCGTCGAGAAGTGTTCGAGCGCTGCGTCGAGCAGCCTCCGGCGAGCGCGTTCGGCCTGCGCTCGACGTTGCGTCACCGGGGTGCCGATCGCAAAAGAGGAAGTTCTCGTTCGGAAGTCACCGACCGATCGTCGGATAAGGGCGCGGGCGGGAGCAACCGACCCTCCGCATTCCTCCACATTACTCATTGAGTCTCACTCAACAAGCCCGCTATTGTGGGAGGAGGCGTCCCCCGCGGTCCGCCAGAGAGAACCCACCTGCCAGCGCGCGCATCGCCCCGCTGCCAGAGCGACTCAGGAGGTACGTCATGGCGGTCTATGCGCTTTGCGAGCTGGAGCCGGGAGACCTGCACGGGATGCAGCCATATCTCGACGGGGTGGCCGAGACGATCACCTCGCACGGCGGCAGATATCTCGTAGCAGGGCAAAGCCCGGAAGTCATCGAAGGCGGCCCGGGGGAATACCCGGTAAAGGTCGTCCTCGAATTCCCTTCCGTGGAAGCGTTCAAGACCTGGTACGCCTCCGCCGAGTACCAAGCCATTCTTCCTTTTCGGCGCAACAATTCGACGGCGAACTTCTACGTGATGGAGGGCGTCGCGACGTCGCGATGACTTGATGTCGGTATCCGTAGGGCTCCGCGGTTACCGTGACGACGGGGCCGCGGAACCAACATTCGCGTCAGGTCGGCCCTCGACGCTGCCGAACTTCGGGTGGCGACCAACCAGCCACCGCCGCCTCGCCGGTGACGGTCGTCGACGGTCAACCGTTGTCGATGGGACGCGCGGGTTCGGGCGTTTCGATCGAAGCCCGACTGGTGGAAAGGCTCTGGTGATAAGTCTGCCCGCGGCTCAGGCCCAGTACCCAGCCGAACCAGCGGTGGCGCGCCAACCCCTCGATGATGAGGTCGCCCAAGCGCGACGAGACCGCCTCGGTGACCAACAGCAAGGTGACGATCCGAGGTATCACGATGCGGCGCTTGCCACGGCGAACGGCGCTGACCACGGCACGGGCGACGTCATCGACCGACAGCGGAGTGAGGTAGCGGAACGCGGGCGGCATGTCTTCCTCGTCGACCTCTTCGAGCAGGGCGGTGGTTGTCAATGCCGGGTAGATCACCGACACCTTGATATCCGTCCCAGCCAATTCCTGCCGCAGCGCGTCGGAAAATCCCGAGATCGCGTGCATGACCAGTCCGTAGGCGCCGAAGCGGGCGATGGCTTTCCGGCCCATCACCGACGACATATTGACCACCGTGCCCGAGCCCTGCCGACGCATGACCGGCAACACCTGCTGAGTCACGTTGATCGCTCCGAAAAGGCTGGCCTGCATGATGGCTCGCGCGTCGTCGGCAAACGTTGAGGATTCGACTGCTCCGACTCGGGCGAGGCCGGCGTTGTTGATCAGTACGTCGACCCGGCCGAATCGATCCATAATCGTGGCGACAAGCGCGCTGACCGCCTCCGGCGACGTCACGTCGGTCGGCACCGGAAGCGCGACTGCGCCGAGCCGGCGGACCTGTTGTGCGACATCCTCGAGCAGGCCGACCGACCGCGCGACGAGTACCACCGACGCCCCCTGCCCGGCGAAAGCCAACGCCATGGCCTTGCCGATTCCCTGGGAGGCGCCGGTGATCACCACGACCTTCTCGGCAAAGGGTTGTTTCATCAAGATCTCCTTGGGTTCGATGTGACGTAGCGGTCGGTGGGCGTGTCAGGCTGTGGGGCCACGACAAGGCGCTCGTGTCCCCCGAGTGTCAGGACAGGACGTCCGCTGGGTCAGCAGTCGGCTTCGTGGTCGCTGGTTGGTCGGCTCGGGCGGGCAGCAGCCATGCGACGACGAGGGCGGCACCCACCGCGATCCCGGCGCACACCAGGGTCGCGACGCGGTAGCCGTCGAGGAACGCATCGTTGACGGCAACGCGGACTTCAGTGGCGTGTGCCGACGGCAGCTGACCGACGATACTGTGCGCCAACGCCATTGAACGCCCGATCGCCGAGTGCAAGGCGGCGGGAAACCCGCCCAGGCTGGTTGCCGAGGCGATGCGTGCGCTGTAGATCGACGCGAAGACGCTGCCGGCGATGGCCACACCGAGGGTGCCCCCGAATTCGCGGGTCGTGTCGTTGACCGCGGAGCCGATGCTGGCCTTCTCGGTGGACAGGGACCCCATGATGGCCTCGGTGGCCGGCGCGATGGTGAGGCCCAGACCACCGCCCAGGAGCAGCATCTGCAAGGCCATCTCGGGGTAGTCGGTTGCGGCATCGACCGTCGAAGACCATGCGAGACCCGCAGAAAAGATCGCGAGTCCGCCGGCCGCTAGGGCGGTGGTGCCGATCTTCTCCACAAGCCGGGGTCCCACAATGCTGGTCAGCGCGATCGAGATGGCCACCGGCAACAGGCGGGCGCCGCTTTGAAATGCGGTGTATTCCTTGACGAATTGGAAGTATTGGGTGACCACGAAGATGAAGCCGAACAGCGCGAGAAAGCTCGCCGTGACGGCCAGGCTGCCGCCCGAGAAGCGGCGGTTGTAAAACACCGAGACATCCAGCATCGGGTGAGTGCTGCGCCGCTCCCAGAGGGCGAAGCCCACGAGAATGGCCGCGGCGGTGGCAAATCCGGTGGCGGCGCGGGGGCTGGTCCAGCCCCAGGTGGGGGCCTCGATGACGGTGTAGACCAGCGTGGTGATGCCCATCGCGGACAGCAGCAGCCCGGGCACGTCGACGCGCGGGGCGTTCGGGTCGCGCGAGGGGGGCACGAACAGGATGCCGCCGAGGATGGCCAGTAGGGCGATCGGGATGTTCACCATGAATATCGCACCGCGCCAGAAGTGTTCGAGTAACCACCCGCCACTGATCGGTCCCACCGCAACCCCGACACCCACCATCGCCGCCCACAGCCCAATAGCCTTGGCCCGCGGCACCGGGTCGGTGAAGATGTTGGTGATGAGACCCAGCGTGGTCGGAAAGATCACCGCCGCACCGATACCCATAGCGGCACGTGCCGCGATTAGTTGGTCAGCCGAATTCGCCCGCGCCGCAACCGCGGACGTCAACGCGAACAGCGCGAGACCGGCGATGAGCCAACCCAACCGACCGTAACGGTCACTGAGGCTTCCGACCGACAACAGCAGCCCGGCCATCACCAGGGTGTAGGCGTCCACGATCCACTGCAATTGCGCGGTGTCGGCGTGTAGCTGGTACGACAAGGTCGGCAGGGCGACGTTGACGATGGTGGCGTCCACGTTGATGACGAAGACACTCAGGCAAATCACCGCCAGCGCGGCGATGGGGCGATTGCGCAGAACCGGACGACGGGAACTCATGAACATTGATAGTAAAGCTGTCAGACAAACAAATCACCCAAGTAGGGTTGTTGATAAAGTGGTTGCCGTGAAGGCCAGGGTCTACAACCAAAACTGCCCCATCGCACGTGGTCTCGACGTCATCGGCGAACGCTGGACATTGCTCATCGTGCGCGAACTCATCGGTGGCCCCCGCCGCTACAGCGACCTGCGCGCGGAACTGCCCGGCATCGCCACCAACCTGCTCGCGCAACGCCTCAAAGAGCTCCAAGACTCCGGCCTCATCGACCGCACCGACCTACCCGCGCCGATCGGTCGCACGGTGTACACCCTGACCGACACCGCCTGGCAGCGCGTGCTCCCGATCGTGCAGGCCGTCGCCCTCTTCGGCCTCGACAAGCTCGACCCCATGGACAGCAGTGCCATCACGCCGCTCAACGGATTCCTCGCAGGCCTCCTGCTGCCCTTCAATCCGGCCGTCGCCGCCGACCTTGACGCCACCTACCGCGTCGATATCGACGGCCGCCGTTTTGAATTCGGCGTCACCGACGGTCATTTGACCGGCGCTCACGGCGAGCCAAGCGTCAGCATTACCGCAGCTGCCGCCGACCTGATCACCGCACGCCTCGGCAGCGACGCCGCCGCCCGCAGATCCGCCCTCCGCCGTGTCCGCTTTGACGGTGACAAGCACGCAATCGACGCCATGCGTGATGCTTTTTCCCTAAGCGGATAACGCATCACGTCCCGAAGACGCCTTACGACTCCCCCCTCGCGCCCGCAGCCAACGCCGGCCGGACCGCGTCGGCGCGGGTCAGGTGGGTCGAGGAGTGGTGTCGTCGTGTGGCATGGGCGTTGGCCAGTCGGCGGGCGAGGCGTGCAGCGAGGACATGTCGGGCAGCGGCTTCTGGCACAAATCACGAGCCTGTTCGGCAGACATGCCGAAGATTCGCAGAAGGTTTTCGGTGGCCGCGTCGACGGTGGCTTCGGCGTCGCGGTCGGGGCGTTCGTGTAACAGGGTGCCCAACCCGAACATGGCCCCGCCGGCGAGGGCGAGGCCGAGTTCGGGGTCGGCGATGGTGAACCGGCCTTGTTCGATCGCGGCGGTGATGTCGCGCAGTGCGCGCGGCGACAAGCCGCGATCGGACAGGATCAGCGAGCTGCCGTTGGCTCGCAGCAGCGAAGCCTCCCGCGGGCGGTGCCGCAGCAATCGTCCGGTGAGGCGGTAGTTCGTGGTGAAGGCCTCGGCGGGGTCGGCGATGGCGGCGGTGTACCCGTCGAGCAGCGCGCCGAGGTCGTCGAGGGCGTCGGTCACGGCCGCCGCGAACAGTTCTTCTTTGGTGTCGAAGTGGTTGTAGAAGGAACCCATGCCGACGTCGGCGGCCTGGGTGATCTCCAGGACCGGCACGGCGAGCCTGCCTTCGGCGATGAATCCTTGGGCAGCGCGGATCAATGCGGCGCGGGTGCGCATTTTGCGGCGTTGCAGCCGGTTAATAGGGGCGTCTGGCGGCGCATGGGCGTCACGATCAGGCGCGTGCATGAGCTGCAGAATACCAGCCGCGCCTCACCAGTGACGATTTCATCAGAAGCCTTGACTGAGGATACAGTCTTGTGTGACGATTTCGTCATTCTATGAGAGAGGGGCGCTGACTCGGCGTGTGGAAGACGGTCACTCCCGTCGCTGACGGACATCAGAACCTGCACAGCGACCGCAGCGCGCGACGCGGGGAGCATCCCGGCCGCGCCCGCGACCCAATCATCCGGGTCGCCGACATCGCCTGGCTGGAGTTCGACAAACCCGACTTGCTGCGCGCGGAGGCGTTCGCCCGAGCTTTCGGCTTCGGCGTCGCCCTCCGTGAACCGCAGACCCTGCACTTGCGCGGCACCTCAGCGGGTGCGCCGTGCGTGATCCTGCGGCGCGCGTCAAAGACACGCTTCGCAGGACTGGCCCTGCAGGCCACCGGTGAAGTCGACGTGCTCCGCCTGGCCGACAGGACCGGCGCCCCGGTCTACCGGCTGCCTGAGCCGCTCGGCGGGATGGCGGTGCAGTTGCGCGACCCCAGCGGCATGGCCGTCAAGGTGGTCGCGGGCCTGCACGAATTACCCGCCTTGCCGGCTCAGCGCTCGCAAGCGTCCAACACCGGTCCCGACGATCAACGGGTCAACGCGACCGTGCGGCCGCCGCGAATG
>NZ_LZKC01000196.1:0-4557 GCF_001672685.1 Mycobacterium sp. E2462 | reverse complement strand
ATCACCGCGCCGCCGAGGAAGTGCGCCGTGAGCGGCATGTTGAACAGCTCGCCCCAGGTGCCGCCCGCCACACCGTCGATCTTCTCCGCGATGCGCCGGGTGACCTTGTTGCCGATCGGGTTCCACGCGGGGTTCGGGTCGCCGTGGCCCTGCTTGCTGGTGTACCAGCGGATGCCCAGCTTGCCGCGCTTGGTGTAGGTGGTGATCGAGTTGTCCAGGTGCTGCATCACCAGCGCGATCAGCGTGCGCTCGCTCCACTGGCGCGGGTTGAGCAGCCGTAGCATCCTGCCCGGGTCTTCGCGCGCCTGGTCCACCAACTGCTTCCAGCGCGGCACGTCGGTGCCCTCCGGGCCGGTGCCGTCGGTCATCAGTGTCTGCAGCAGCCCCATCGCGTTGGAGCCCTTGGCGTAACGGCAGGGCTCGATGTGGGTGTCCGACGTCGGGTGGATCGACGACGTGATGGCCACGCCGTGCGTCAGGTCCAGGTTCGGGTCGACCTCGAGCTTGCCGGCACCGACGATGGACTCGGAGTTGGTACGGGTCAGCACGCCCAACCGGTCGGAAAGCCGGGGCAGCTTGCCCCGGTCGCGCATCTTGAACAGCAGGTGCTGGGTTCCCCAGGTGCCGGCGGCCAGGATCAGGTGCGACGCGGTGAAGGTGCGCCGGTCGCGGCGCAGCCAGCTGCCCGTGCGCACGGTGCGGACCTCCCACAGGCCGTCGGGACGCTGCTGGAACCCCTTGACCGTCGTCATCGGAAGCACCTCTGCGCCGTTGGCTTCCGCCAGGCCCAGGTAGTTCTTCACCAGGGTGTTCTTGGCGCCATAGCGGCACCCGGTCATACAACCGCCGCATTCCAGGCAGCCGGTGCGGTCGGGTCCCGCGCCGCCGAAGTACGGGTCCGGCACCGTCTTGCCCGGCGTCTTGGTGCCGTCGGGGCCGAAGAACACCCCGACCGGCGTGGGCACCCAGGTGTCGCCGCAGCCCATCTCGTCGGCGACCTCCTTGAGGACGCGATCGGCGTCGGTGAAGGTCGGATTGGTCACCACCCCGAGCATCCGTTGGGCCTGCTCGTAGTGCGGCATCAGCTCGTCACGCCAGTCGGTGATGTGCGACCACTGCCGGTCGGCAAAGAACGGCTCCGGCGGCACGTACAGCGTGTTGGCGTAGTTGAGCGAGCCACCGCCCACCCCAGCGCCGGCCAAGATCAGGACGTTCTTCAGGGGATGGATGCGCTGAATTCCGTAGCAGCCCAGCCGCGGCGCCCACAGGAATCTGCGCAGATCCCAGGACGTTTCGGCGAAGTCTTCGTCGGCATACCGCCGGCCGGCCTCCAAAACGCCGACGCGGTATCCCTTTTCCGTCAGTCGCAACGCGCTGACGCTGCCCCCGAAACCCGAACCGATGATGAGGACGTCGTAATCCGGCTTCATCCCCCCAGTATGGCCTTACTCACGGGTAACAAGCCAGCAACCCTGGCGAATCAACTGCCGACGGCCAGCCCGACCTTCTGGAACTCCTTGAGATCGCAGTAGCCGGCCTTGGCCATCGAGCGGCGCAGGCCGCCGACCAGGTTCAGCGCGCCGAACGGGTCGTCGGACGGGCCGCCGAGCACCTGCCGCAGCGGCGGGCGCTCGCCGACGGCGATCTGCAGCAGCGCGCCGCGCGGCAACGACGGGTGCGCGGCCGCGGCCGGCCAGAACCAGCCCTCGCCGAGGGCCTCGGCCGACTCGGCGAGCGGCGTGCCCAGCACCACCGCGTCGGCCCCGCAGGCGATCGCCTTGGCCAGCTCGCCGGAGGTGTGGATGTCGCCGTCGGCCAGCACGTGCACGTAGCGGCCGCCGGTCTCGTCGAGGTATTCGCGGCGGGCCGCCGCGGCGTCGGCGATCGCGGTGGCCATCGGCACGCTGATGCCCAGCACCTCGTCGCTGGTCGTCACCCCACGCGTCGAGCCGTAGCCGACGATGACGCCCGCCGCGCCGGTGCGCATCAGGTGCAGCGCGGTGCGGTGGTCGAGGACGCCGCCGGCGACCACCGGCACGTCCAGCTCCGAGATGAACGTCTTGAGGTTGAGCGGTTCCCCGTCGCTGGCCACCCGCTCGGCCGAGACGATGGTGCCCTGGATGACCAGCAGGTCGATGCCGGCCTGCACCAGCACCGGGGTGAGCGCCTGCGCGTTCTGCGGGCTGACCCGCACCGCGGTGGTGACGCCGGCCTCGCGGATGCGGGCCACCGCCGCCCCCAACAGGTCGGGGTTCAGCGGCGCGGCGTGCAGCTCCTGCAGGAGCCGGATCGCGGCGGACGGTTCGGGCTCCTTGCTGGCCGCCTCGACCAGTTGGGCGATCTTGGATTGCACGTCGGCGTGCCGGCCGATCAGCCCCTCGCCGTTGAGCACGCCCAACCCGCCCAGCCGGCCAAGCTCGATCGCGAACTCGGGCGACACCAGCGCGTCCGTCGGGTGCGCCAGCACCGGGATCTCGAACCGGTAGGCGTCGAGCTGCCACGCGGTCGACACGTCCTGCGACGACCGGGTGCGCCGCGACGGCACGATGCTGACTTCGCTCAATTCGTAGGTGCGACGGGCGGTGCGGCCCATCCCGATTTCCACCATGGCGGCCTCAGCGCGCGAAGTAGTTGGGCGCCTCGACGGTCATCGCGACGTCGTGCGGGTGGCTTTCGCGCAGCCCGGCGGAGGTGATCCGCACGAACTGCGCCTGCTGCAGCGCCTCGATGGTCGGCGAGCCGGTGTAGCCCATCGCGGCGCGCAGGCCGCCGGTCAGCTGGTGGATGACCGAGGACAGCGGGCCGCGGAACGGCACCCGCCCCTCGATACCCTCGGGCACCAGCTTGTCCTCGGAGAGGGCGTCGTCGGCGAAGTAGCGGTCCTTGGAGTAGGACTTGGCGGCCTGGCCGCCGGAACCCCGGCCGGCCATGGCGCCCAGCGATCCCATGCCGCGGTAGCTCTTGAACTGCTTGCCGTTGACGAAGATCAGCTCGCCCGGGGCCTCGGCCGTGCCGGCCAGCAGCGACCCGAGCATGGCCGTCGACGCGCCGGCCGCCAGCGCCTTGGCGATGTCGCCGGAGTACTGCAGCCCGCCGTCGGCGATCACCGGGACGCCCGCGGGCCCGCAGGCCGCCACCGCCTCCAGAATCGCCGTGATCTGAGGGGCGCCGACCCCGGCGACCACCCGGGTGGTGCAGATCGAGCCGGGCCCGACCCCGACCTTGACGGCGTCGGCGCCGGCGGCGACCAGGGCCGCGGCGGCCGACCGGGTGGCGACGTTGCCGCCGATCACCTCGACCTTCTCCCCGACCTCGGCCTTGAGTTTGCCGACCATGTCCAACACCAGCCGGTTGTGCGCGTGCGCGGTGTCCACGATGAGCACGTCGACCCCGGCGTCCACCAGCATCATCGCGCGCACCCAGGCGTCGCCGCCGACCCCGACGGCCGCGCCGACCAGCAGCCGGCCGTCGCTGTCCTTGGTGGCCAGCGGGTGCTGCTCGGTCTTGACGAAGTCTTTGACGGTGATCAGGCCGGTGAGCCTGCCGTGGCCGTCGACCACGGGCAGCTTCTCGATCTTGTTGCGGCGCAGCAGGCCCAGCGCGGCGTCGGCGCTGACCCCCTCCTGGGCGGTGATCAGCGGGGCCTTCGTCATGACCTCCGCGACCTTCTTGCCCTGGTCGACCTCGAAGCGCATGTCGCGGTTGGTAATGATGCCGACCAGCGACCCGGCCTCGTCGACCACCGGCAGCCCCGAGATCCGGAACCGCGCGCACAGCGCGTCGACCTGCGCCAGCGTGTTGTCGGGGCGGCAGGTGACCGGGTCGGTGACCATGCCGGCCTCCGAGCGCTTCACCGTCTCGACCTGCCCGGCCTGCTCGGCGACCGGCAGGTTGCGGTGCAGCACGCCCATGCCGCCGGCGCGGGCCATCGCGATCGCCATCCGCGACTCGGTCACGGTGTCCATTGCCGAGCTGACCAGCGGGACCTTCAACCGGATCTTGCGGGTGAGCTGGCTGGAGGTGTCGGCGGTCGCCGGCACCACGTCGGACGCCGCCGGCAGCAGCAGGACGTCGTCGAACGTCAAGCCCAGCATCGCCACCTTGTGCGGGTTGTCACCCCCGGTGGCGATCGGCTCGTCGAGGAAGCCGGAGACGGGGGTGACGCGCACGTAGGGGCTGCCGACGAGGTCGGAGCTGTCTTCCAGGTGGGACGTGCCACGGGTCATCGGCGGGGCCCTCCATGCGATGCGGCGTGAAGACCCCATCCTATCGGCTCGGTCCGCCACGGCGACGCTTGCTCGGGCGTGCCGCGGGGCCAAACCCGCGGCAGACGGCGGGTATCTGCCTGCTGGCGTTATCCGGGGCCTGCTGCGTAGGCTAGGGGCGTGCGCGACCACCTCCCGCCGGGTTTGCCGCCCGACCCTTTCGCCGACGATCCCTGCGACCCGTCAGCGGCGCTGGAAGCCGTAGAGCCCGGCCAGCCCCTGGATCAGCAGGAGCGGATGGCGGTCGAGGCCGACCTCGCGGACCTGGCGGTCTACGAAGCGTTGTTGGCGC
>NZ_LZKC01000195.1:0-6769 GCF_001672685.1 Mycobacterium sp. E2462 | reverse complement strand
CCGCACGCCCGCGTCGGCGGCGGCCGCCGCCAGCGCATCCGGCAGCGCGCGCACGCCGCCGCGCGGAAACACCACGCCCGCAATGGTGTCCATGTAGGCGATGACCGCGTAGACCGCCAGCGCGTCCTGCGGCGCCACCCCCGCATACAGCGATTGGAAGGTGAATACCCGCTGCAGCCTCGGGTCGCTGAGGTAACGCTTGACCATCCGGTCCCACTTGCGGAAGCCGCCGATGGCGGCCAGCCGCGCGAGTTGCGGCGTGAGCAGCGACAGTGGCGAATCGAAATTCGCGGCGATGAAGCCGTCGAATTCGATGCGGTACAGCCGCGTCAGCCATTCGCGCAACTTGCGATAGCCCGCTGCCTGCCCGAAGCCAGCGAACTCTTCGACGGCGGCCGTCATCCGGTCCGCGTCGCTGTGGACGTCCAGCGCGCTGCCGTCGGAGAACGTGGCGCGGTAGGCCGGGTCGAGGTGTAGCAGCTCGAGCCGGTCCGACCGCGTCTCGCCGACGGCGGCGAAGGTGTCGTCGATGATGTCCGGCATCGTCAGCACCGTCGGCCCGGTGTCGATCCGGTAGCCGTCGATGTCGAGCCTTCCGGCCCGCCCGCCCGGCCATGGATACCGCTCGACCACCGTGACCGCGCGTCCTCGCCCGGCCAGGTGCAACGCCGCGGCCAGGCCGGCCAGCCCGGCGCCGATCACCACCACGTGATCGCCGCGCCCCTTGACGGTTCGCATGCTAGAGAGCTCCCCACGTCGTAACGGTCATTCGGCGCGATCCGTGCAGGCAGCCGCCATTGCGCCCAGCGCGGCGCGGACGGGCTCGTCGATGGCCAGGTCGTTCACCAGGTCGCGGGCCGCTGCGACACGATCGCCGATCATCTCCTCAATCAGCTGAACAGCTCCGGTCGCCACAATCAAGGCCTGCCACCGATTGATCGCCTCGTCGTCGAGGGTGTCGCGCTCGATCAAGGTCGTCAGCTCGCGCCGGGTCGCCGGGTCGGCCAGCTGATGCGCGGCCACCACGACGCTGGTGGCCTTGCGTTCCAGCAGGTCACCGCCGCACGGCTTGCCGGTGGCGGCGGGGGAGCCGAAGACGCCGAGCACGTCGTCGCGCAGCTGGAAGGCCTCGCCGACGGCCGCGCCGTAGCGGCCCAACCGCGCCAGCGTGGCGTCGTCGCACCCGGCCAGCGCGGCACCGATTTCCAGCGGGCGGCGCACCGTGTAGTTGCCCGATTTGCGCCGCGCCACGTCCAGCACCGTCTCGAGCTCGGGCATGTTCCGCACATCGCTGGTCAGGTCCGCGAACTGGCCCACGGCCAGCTCGGTGCGCATGGCGTCATAGCGGGCCCACACCCCCGCCAGGCGATCCGGCGCGATTCCGCTTTCCCGCAACATCTGTTCGGCCCAGATCAGGCACAGGTCGCCGAGCAGCACCGCCGACGATTCCCCGAATCGCTGCGACGACCCGGACAGCCCGCGGTCGCGGTGCCATTGCGCGAACCGCAGATGCGCGGCCGGGCGGCCCCGCCGTTGCGGGGAGGAGTCCATAACGTCGTCCTGTAACAGGGCGAAGGCATGCATGAGCTCGAGGCTGGCCGCGGCGCGCAGGGCAGCGGCGCTGGCGGGCGCGCCGCACAGCCAGCCCAGATAAAGGAAGGTGGACCGCAAACATTTACCGCCGGAGACGAAGTCCGCCAGGATCTCCGCGGTGGCGTCGACGCGGGTGGCGTCGAGCTCCGCGCAGCGGCGGTCGACGAACTGGGCCAGCTCGCCAAGCACGCTACGCCGGACGTCGGACCGCCAGGCGTCGAAGTCATCCGGCCGTAGCGTCGCCGCGACGGGCGACTGTAAAGACACTCTCATCGCGCGCAAGCTCCCTCCCGGACGGCTTGGCATGATCAGCCCGCAAC
Source organism: Mycobacterium sp. E2462 (assembly GCF_001672685.1). Lineage (NCBI taxonomy): Bacteria > Bacillati > Actinomycetota > Actinomycetes > Mycobacteriales > Mycobacteriaceae > Mycobacterium > Mycobacterium sp. E2462. The sequence goes on along the minus strand of NZ_LZKC01000195.1, from coordinate 4,856 downwards.
CGGCCCAACACTCGCGGTCATACCCGCTGCTCAGCGGCCAAAACAGACGTCGGCCCCGCACCGGCTACGAACCGCCCCCTGTCCGCCGTGTCCGGCACGCCAAGCCTACGTTCAATAACTTAAAGATTAATTTAATGAACATCTTCGCCGTGCGCCACCCGGGGTCGGCCCGCCGCGGCGGCCGTTTCAAGAATTTAAACATTAACTAACTGAATAGAACGGGTCGTCGGGGATATGCTGCCACCGTTATGAACGCCGACGAGCAGCGCGCCGCCCTGGAGTCGCTCATCTCGGCCGACCTGCGGGAGCTGTCCACCGAATCCGATCAGATCGGCCGGCTGTTCGCGGCGTCACACAGTATGCGCGCCAACGATTTTCGTGCGCTGCTCTACATCATGGTGGCCGAAACGGCGGGGCGACCGATGACCTCGGGGGACCTGAGCCAGCAAATGGGCATGTCCGGTTCGGCGATCACCTATCTGGTGGACCGGCTGATCGACTCCGGACACATCCACCGCGACAACCATCCCGGCGACCGGCGCAAGGTGGTGCTGCGCCACGGCGAGTCGGGGTTAGCGACCGCCCGCTTGTTCTTCGGTCCGCTCGGTACTCACACCCGATTGGCCCTCGCCGACGTGCCCGACGAGGAACTCCGCGCCGCCCACCGCGTGCTGGGCGCGCTGATGTCGGCGATGCGCGGCTTCCGGGCCGAGCTGGGCGAGGCGCCGAAAGCCTAGCCGCTCAAGGAATTCGGTGGTTCACGCTGTGGCGGCCGGGCGCACCGGCCGGCGGCGCCCGACGAGGTCGGACAGGGCCTGACGGCGCGCCTGGAGAACGTCGTCAATGGTCTGCAACGCCTCGGCCACCGACTCCGACAGCGCCAGGCCATTGTCCGGCACGATGCGCAGCAGCGGCCGCAGCGCCGGCCCGGGCACCACGCTGCAGTGCACGCGGGCGGCGCGCAGGTCGGCATTGAGCGCCAGCAGCGCGCGGAACCCGTCGACCCCGACGAAGCTCAACTGGCTGAGGTCGAGGATCAGCGGCGATTTCAACCCGGCGAAACGGGTCAGGGCCTGCGCGACGTCGCGGGCGTTCGCCGCGTCGAGTTGGCCGTCGACGCGTACGACCGTGGCGAGGCTGCGCGCGTAGGCGTAGAGGCGGGCGCGGGACAACTCGGCGAGAGGGTGCTGACCCCGCGGCCGGGGCTGGGCCAGCGGGTGAAGTTCGGAATGCGCAGTGGCGGTCATAGACGGAGCCCATCGAGAGAGTTCGAGAAGGGGAGGCAGCTGTGGACTCAACCTGAACGCAGCGTAGCCCCGGAAATCGTCCGCCCAGCGCCGGTCACGGCGGATTTTCGTTTTCTGGCGGGCGGCATGCGCGTGGCCGACGCTCGCGGCCGCCGGCCGCTTTGCCTCAACGTGACTTTTACGCCGGTGCGCCGCTGCTGGGTCACACGGCGCGTTCGCGCACCTCGATCGGCGGTGCCGGGCCCGGCGCGCTGCACGCCGCGCGCGGCGTTGCGTGCCGGCCCCGCCACGCCCCCGGCCCGCGCGCCGCGACTGCCCTCACGCTGTGCGTTTCGGGGTGCGGTCGCCTCGGGTGGCGCAGAGATCGGCGTGCGTTGCTGGGCTCCCGCCGCCAGTGGCTGTGACGCGCGTCCCCCGCGGCACCGTTCCACCCGGATAGCGCGGCACCGGTTGCGGCGAAACGGTGGCTGGCAGACCGCTCGTCGCGCCGGCCGCGACGCCCGGCGGCCCCCCGCGACCGCTGTTAGGCTTCCCGCCATGCCCGTGGCGTCGGATGTTTGCTCCGCCCTCGCGCTGTGTTGTCGCCGCTGACGTTGTGCAGCGGCCCGGTGCATCGGTGACCGGTCCCGGCGCGTCCGTCGCCCGACCGCGGCACCGGAATTCCCCAGCAGCCCTCCCGGAAGGCCACCTATGTTCAGCACCGGCAACGCGCCGCGCTGGCGGACGGCCGTCGCGCTGACCGTCGTCGCCGCGTCCGCCGTGGCGTGTCACGCCGGCGCCAGCGACGCCGTGGGCGGCGGCGGCCTGACCGATGGGAACACGAAGATCACCCTGGTCGCCTACTCCGTCCCGGAACCGGGCTGGAGCAAGGTGATTCCGGCGTTCAATGCCTCGGAGGAAGGCCGCAGCGTGCAGGTGATCGCCTCCTACGCCGCCTCGGCCGACCAGTCGCGCGGCGTCGTCGAGGGCAAACCCGCCGACCGGGTCAACTTCTCCGTCGAGCCCGACATCACCCGACTGGTGAAGGCCGGCAAGGTGTCCGCCGACTGGGATAAGGACGACACCAAGGGGATCCCGTTCGGTTCGGTGGTGACGCTGGTGGTCCGCAAGGGCAATCCGAAGAACATCAGGGACTGGGACGACCTGCTGCGCCCGGGTATCGAGGTGGTCACGCCGAGCCCGCTGAGTTCGGGCTCGGCCAAGTGGAACCTGTTGGCGCCGTATGCCGCCAAGAGCGGCGGCGGCGCGGACAGCCGCGCCGGCATCGACTACATCACCAAGCTGGTGCGCGAGCACGTGAAACTGCGGCCGGGGTCCGGGCGGATCGCGACCGACGTCTTCGTGGAGGGCAGCGGCGACGTGCTGATCAGTTACGAGAACGAGGCCATCGCCGCCGAGCGCCAAGGCAAGGCCGTCGAACACCTCATCCCGTCACAGACCTTCAAGATCGAGAACCCGGTGGCCGTCGTGATCACCAGCCCGCACCTCGAGGCGGCGGTCGCGTTCAAGAACTTCCAGTACACGGCGGCGGCGCAAAAGGTATGGGCGCAGGCCGGTTTCCGGCCCACCGACCCGGCGGTGGCCGCGCGGTTCCGCGACCAGTATCCGGTGCCGGTCAAGCTGTGGACCATCGACGATTTGGGGGGTTGGAGCGCGGCCGACCCGCAGCTGTTCGACAAGAACACCGGCAGCATCACCACGATTTACAAGCAGGCCACGGGATGACGCGCTCGGTGGACGAGCGCGCGGCGGTGCCGGCGCTGCGGGCCGAGGTCGATGACCCCGGCGAGCCGCTCGCACCGCCGCCCACCGTGATCCCGGCGACGGCGGGCCGGCCGGGCGCCACGTCGCTGCGGGTCGGCGTGACGATGCTCTGGCTGTCGGTGATCGTCCTGCTGCCGTTGTCGGCCATCGCCTGGCAGGCGGGCGGCGGTGGCTGGCAAGCCTTTTGGCTCGCAATCACCTCGCACGCCGCGGTGGAATCGTTTCGGGTCACGCTGACCGTCTCCGTCGTGGTCACCGTGTTCAACGTGGTGTTCGGCCTCGCGACGGCGTGGGTGTTGGTGCGCGACGACTTCGTCGGCAAGGGTTTCATCGACGCCGTCATCGACTTGCCGTTCGCGCTGCCGACCATCGTGACCAGCCTGGTGATGCTGGCCCTGTACGGCAAGAACAGCCCGGTCGGTGTGCACCTGCAGCACACCCCGCCGGGGGTTGCGATGGCGCTGGCGTTCGTCACCCTGCCGTTGGTGGTGCGCGCTGTCCAGCCGGTGCTGCTCGAGGTCGACCGCGAGATCGAGGAGGCCGCCGCGTCGCTGGGCGCCACCGGCACCAAGGTCTTCACCTCGATCGTGTTGCCGTCCCTGACGCCGGCGTTGCTCACCGGCGCGGGTTTGGCGTTCTCGCGCTGCATCGGCGAGTTCGGCTCGGTGGTGACGATCGGCGGCGCCGTCCCGGGCCGGACCGAGGTGTCGTCGCAGTGGATCCGCGCCCTCATCGAAAACGACGACCGGACCGGTGCCGCCGCCATTTCAATTGTGCTGCTGGCGATCTCGTTCAGCGTGTTGAGCCTGTTGCGCGTGGTCGGCGGTCGGCGGGCCAAACGTGAGGAGAAGGCGTCGTGACCCCGGTGCCCTGGGCCCGCTACACCACCCGGTCGGTGGTGCTGGCCTACATCGGCGTCATGCTCCTCGCGCCGGTCGCGGTCATCTTGTGGCGCACGTTCGCGCCCGGCCTGGGCCAGTTCGTCGATTGGATCACCACCCCGGCGGCGGAGTCGGCGCTGTACCTGTCGCTGCTGGTGGTCGCCGTCGTCGTGCCCCTCAACGTGGTGTTCGGGGTTTTCACGTCGTTATTGTTGGCCCGCAGCAGGTTTCGCGGCAAGGGGGTGCTGCAGGCGATCGTCGACCTGCCGTTCGCGGTGTCTCCCATCATCGTGGGCGTCGCCCTGATTCTGCTGTGGGGGTCGGCCGGGGCGCTGGGCTTCGTCGAGAACGACCTCGGGTGGCGGATCATCTTCGGTGTCCCCGGCATCGTGCTCGCCAGCATCTTCGTCACGCTGCCGTTCGTGGTGCGTGAGGTGCAACCGGTGCTCGTCGAGGTGGGCACCGAGCAGGAGCAGGCCGCCGCGACGCTGGGTTCGAATGCGTGGCAGACCTTTTGGCGGATCACGCTGCCGTCCATCCGGTGGGGCCTGACCTACGGCATCGTGTTGACCACCGCCCGCACGCTCGGGGAGTTCGGCGCGGTCATCATGGTCTCGTCCAACCTGCCGGGCGAATCGCAAACCCTCACCCTGCTGGTCAACGACCGCTACAACCGCGGCGCCGAATACGGCGCCTACGCGCTGTCGACGTTGCTGATGGGCGTCGCCGTCGCGTTCCTCGTCGTCAAGACCATCCTGCTCGTTCGCCGGGCGCGGGCGAGGGCCCACGCCTGAGAAGTCCGCGAAAGGGACCACCGACATGACCGACAACCCGCCCGAGCCCGACGCGATCACGGTGCGCGACGCCTACAAGCACTACGGCGATTTCGTCGCGCTGGACCACGTCGACTTCACGGTGCCCACCGGCTCGTTGACGGCGCTGCTGGGCCCCAGCGGCTCGGGCA
>NZ_LZKC01000194.1:0-33219 GCF_001672685.1 Mycobacterium sp. E2462 | reverse complement strand
GGCGGACGCCCCGCCGGCCGCCGCCCCCGCGCTGGCCGGGGCGCACCCGTGACCGCGGTCATCCACGTCGGCCCCGACATGTACAGCTTCGGCGGCACGCAGTCCGTGATCCGGGTGCTGCGCGACCACACGATCGGGGCCGACGACGTGCGCGTCCTGTCGACCTGGAACGGCCGGCGGCACGGCAAGAGCTTGCTGCTGACGGCGCGTGCGGGCGCGGCGCTGGCCCGCGCCCCGCGCTCGGCCGTCACACACTTCCACATCTCCAACGGCGGGGCCTGGCTGCGCGAAGGGCCGCTGCTGCGGCTGGCCCGGGCCCGCGGCTTTCGGGTGGTCGTCACCATCCACGGCTCGGACTTCCCCGAATTCGCCCGCGCGCGACCGGAGTTCGTCGGGTCGACGTTACGCAGGGCAGACCACGTCATCGTGCTGTCGGAGGAGGCGCGCACCGCGGTCGAGGCGGTGGCCCCCGGCGTGGCGACCTCCGTGGTGGCGAACCCGATCGCGATCGACGCCGACGCGCCCGGCGCCGCGTCGACGCCGCCCGTGGTGCTCTTCGCCGGCACCATCGGCAGGCGCAAGGGGGTCGACAAGCTGGTCGAGGCGTGGCGGTTGCTGCTCGCCGAGGGCATCGAGGGACACTGCCGCATCGTCGGCGTCCTCGACGACTACGTGCCGCCGCAGGTGGAGCGGCTGACCGTCGAGGGCCCGGTGCACCCGGACGACATCCGCGACCTGCTGCGCACCGTGCGGGTGGTCACGCTGCCGTCCTTCGCCGAGGGGATGCCGATGATCCTCACCGAGGCACTCGCCGGGGCGCGACCGTTCGTCGCCACCCCCGTCGGCGGCACCGCCGAAATCGCCTGTGACCCCGCGATGTTGGTGCCCGTCGGGGACGTGCCCGCGCTCGCGGCGGCCATCGGCCGGTACCTGCGCGATCCGCAGCTGGCCGAACGCGACGGCCTGCGCGGTCAGGCGCACATCGCCGCCACCCGCAGCCCGGAGGTCATCGGCGCGCAGCTGCGCCGCATCTACGAGGGCTGCGCCGTTGAAACACGTTGAGCTGCAAGGGGTGTCGGTGAGCGCCGTCGGCTTCGGCTGCGGCGGCCTGCTGCAGGCGCCGTCGCGCCGGGAGCGGCTGGCCGTGCTCGCCGCGGCGGTGGACAACGGCATCACGCACTTCGACACCGCCCGGATGTACGGGTTGGGCATGGCGGAGGCGGAGCTGGGCGCGTTCCTGCGCACCGTCGACCGCGACGCGGTGACGGTGGCCACCAAGTTCGGCATCGGCGTGGGCCCGATGGCGCGGCGGCTGGGGCGGTTTCAGGCGCCCGCGCGGGCCCTGCTGCGGGCGGCGCCGGGACTGCGCGCCGCGGTCAAGCGGCGCCAGGCGGCGCCGCCGGCGCCCCGGGTGTACGACGCCGTCGGGGCGGCCCGCAGCCTCGACGAGAGCCTCGCGGCGTTGGGCGTCGAGCATGTCGACATCCTGTTCGTGCACGGGCCGCGGCCCGGCGACGTCGTGGCCGCCGACGAGCTGTGCGGGTTCTTCGAGCGCGCCCACCGGCAGGGCAAGATCCGCGCGTGGGGGGTCTCGCAAGACGAGGGGCTCGAGGTGGACTTTGCGCGCGACTTCGCCCCGCGCGGGGTCAGCCAGGTCCGCGGCGACGCGCTCACCCCGCCGCCGCGCCCGGCGGACCTCGTTTTCGGCGTGCTCAATTCGGCGCACACGACGCTGACCGCGGCGCTGCGGGCCGACGCGGCCCTGGCGCGCCGCTGGCGCGACACCTTGCAGCTCGACCCGCTCGCGCCCGGGGGGCTGGCCAGGCTGATCCTCGGATGCACCGCGGCCGCGACCGGGTGCCGAGCCATCCTGTACAGCAGCACCAAGCCCCGGCGCGTCGCCGAGGCCGCCGACGCGCTGTCGTCGCCGCCCGACCCCGAGACCGTCACGCGCTTCCTCGCCCTCGCCGCCGACGGCCGCGGCGGTGACAGATGATCCGGGAAGACTTCACCGACGGCGCGACCATCGAGACCGACGTGGCGGTCGCCGGGGCCGGCGCGATCGGCATCGCGACCGCGCTGGAGCTCGCGCGGGCGGGCGTGCGGGTGGCGTTGATCGAAAGCGGACTCGAGCGGACGAGCCCAGCGGCCCAAGACCTGTCGACGCTGGACTCGCGGCAGGACGACGAGCTGCACGCGCGCAGCGAGCTGATGATCCGCCGCCAGCTGGGCGGGACGACGGCGCTGTGGGGCGGCCGCTGCGTCGCATTCGACCGCATCGACTTCGAGGAGCGGCCCCTCACGGCGCAGGCGCCCTGGCCCATCGGCTACGACGACGTCGCGCCCTACCTGCAGCGCGCCTGCGACTGGGCGGCGTGCGGACGGGCGGTGTTCAACGCGCGCGACGTGCCGGAGCTCGCCCGGCACGACCTGGTGGCCGGCCTGCCCGACGGTGAGGTCCGCACAACGGATCTCGAGCGGTGGGCGCTGCCCACCCGGTTCGGGCGCCAGTACCGCCCGGCGCTGCGCGACGCCGAGACGTTGACCGTGTGGACGGGCCTGACGTGCACCGAGATCGTCACGGCCGGGGACCGCGTCGGCCATCTCGTCGTCAAGTCGCTCGACGGCCGGCAGGGCCGGGTGGTCGCCGCCGACTACGTGCTCGCAACGGGGGGGTTGGAGGCGACGCGGCTGCTGCTGGCCTCCGGCGAGCTGGGCAACGCGGGCGGGCACCTCGGGCGCTGGTACATGTCGCACGTCGAGGGCCGCGTCGCGCGCGTGCACTTTCGCACCGACGACGTCCGCTACGGCTACGAACGCGACGGCGACGGAGTCTACGTCCGGCGGCGGTTCACCTTCGACCCGCGGCTGCAGCGCGAGGCGGGGATGCTCAATGCCGCGGTCTGGCTGGTCAATCCGCCGATCAGCGACCCGAGCCACGGCAGCGGGATCTTGTCGGGCGTCTACCTGACGCTGATCTCGCCGGTCGGGCGGTTCCTGCTCGCCGAGGCGATCCGCGCCAAGCACACGCACACCGACGGCCCGCCGCGCGTCCTGGCGCACCTGCGCAACATCGTCCGGGATCTCTTCGGCTCGCTGCGGTTCGCCGTCACCTTCTCCTACGCCCGGTTCCTGCGCCGCGGCCGCAAGGCGCCGGGCTTCTTCGTCAAGAGCGCCGACAACCGCTACCTGTTGCACTATCACGGGGAACACCTGCCGCACTGGGAAAGCCGGGTCGAGCTGGCCGACGACCGCGACGCGCTCGGCATGCGCAGGCTGCGCACCCATATCCACTTCTCCGACGCCGACTACGCCAGCGTGCGTGCAGCCATCGCCGTCATCGACGCGCACCTGCGGCGGCACGGTGTCGGGCACGTGGAGTGGCTCACCGACGACGTCGAGGGCGCGGTGCGCGAATTTCTGCGCGGGCACGCCGGCTACCACCAGGCTGGGACCACCCGCATGTCGCGGACCCCGGACGGCGGCGTCGTTGACGCCGACCTGCAAGTCCACGGGGTGCGCGGCCTCTACGTCGCGAGCACCTCGGTGCTGCCGACGTCCAGCCAGGCCAACCCGACGCTGCTGGGCATCGCTCTGGGCGTACGGCTGGCGGACCGCCTCGCCGCGGCCCGAAAGGGTTGCGACGCAACGCAACCCAGGACCGCGTGACGGGTTCAGCGCCGGCGCGCCAACACCCCGGCGATCACCTCGAGGATGCGCTGGGCGACGATGTCGACGTCGCAGCGCCGCGCGTAGTGCCGCGCCGCCTGCGCCCCGAGCTGCGCGGCGGCGCCCGGGTCGGCCAGTAGGTCGAACGCGGCGGCCAATCCGGCCACGTCGTCGACGCCGACGGGATCGCAACCCGGTGGCTGGTATTCGGGCAGGGCGCCCGCGGTGGACACGATCGGCATCACGCCCAGCTGCATCGACAGCACCTGCACGCCGCTCTGTGAGGCGCGCCGGTAGTGCGAGATCGAGCCCTTCGCCGCGGCGAGCGTCGGGATGACGTCGGCGTAGCGGTAACTGCCGGTGCGCCACCGGGTGTGCTTCGGCAGCGCCGCGGGGTCGAGCGACCCGCCACCGATGAGGACCAGATCGTCGCCGCGCCAACCGCCGCCGCCGACGTGCCGTTGCCAGGCCTCGAGCACGACGTCGACGTTCTTGTACGGGTTGAGGCGGCCGAACATGACGAAGTCGCGCCGCCCCTGCGGCCCGACGAACGGCGGCACCCGCGGCGGGTCGATGTCGCTGGCCAGCGGCACCACGTGCACGGCCGTGCCCGCCACGTCGCGGCGCCCGGCCACGCCGGCCGCCACATAGTCGCTGTAGGTGATCGTGGCCGCCGAGCGGGCCCCCCAGCGGTCAAAGACCGCGCGCTCGTAGCTTGGCGTCTGCTCACCCGGGTCGTGCGGTTGGTCGTCATGCACCACCTGGATGCGCGGCGCCCGCCCGGCAAGCGCGATCCAGCGGGGATCGCGGACGATCTCGGCGATGACCACGTCGGGCCGGTAGCGCCGTATCCGGCCCCACGCCCGCAGGGTCGGCGGCCAAGTCGACGCGGTGCGGAACCGCGGATCGAGCACCAGCTCGTAGCCACGGGCGGCGTCCGACTCGGGATGCCGGTCGGAGGTCACCAACAACACGTCGGCGCCGGCCCGCTGCAACGCCTCCGCCTGCACCCGCACCGCCGGCCGCGTCCATGGCGAAAGCCACAGCACCCGAGGCGAAGTCACGGCAGGGCCCGGCCCTGGTCGGGCTGCAAGAAGGTGTCCGCGTCGGTCCACATCCGCGTCTGGAGGCCGCGCCGCGGCAATGCTTGCAGGGCGCCGGTGATCCGCGGCGAGGCGAGCAGCCGCCACACCAGCGGGTTGATCTTGGCCCGCGTCCAGACGTGAATCCCCATGCCCCCCAACGCCCACCACCGGGTCTTGGAGGTGTGGAAGTCCATGCCGAACCGCTTGCCGATGAGCTCCAGCGTCGAGCGTTGGTAGAAGGTGATGTGCTGGCCGGTGGCGAACGCGTAGTACATCCACTCCCGCGGATCCGGGGGCGCACCGGCGAACATCTCCGTGGTGAAGATGATCGTGTCGGTGCCGGTGGTGTCCAACAGCTCCGCGACGAACGCGACCGGGTCGGCCAGGTGCTCGAGCACCTCGAAGGCCGTGACGGCGGTGTAGGGGGCGCCCGGGCCGGCCTCGGCCTCGAAGCCCTGCGCCGTCAGGTTGGGCGAGTACTTGTCGGTCCAGTAGAAGTCGTAACCGATGTCGCGCATCAGGCGGGTGAACACCCCGTAGCCCCCGGCCGCGTCGAGGTAGCGACCGTCCCGGTCGAACAGGAAGTACAGCAACACCGAGACCGCCTGGGCGAGGTACTGGTTGCGCCACAGCAACGTGGTGTCCGCCGCCGCCACCGGGCTGGCATAGGCCTCGTCCAGCCAGAACGGCTCGTCGGTTTGCAGGCCGCCGCAGTTGCCGCAGAAGTGATAGTGGGTCTGGTATTTGCCCAGCACCTGGTGCGAGAACGCCGGGGTGGTGCCGGAACTGCAGATGCGGCACAGCACGCTATCGAGCCTTCCCCGAACGGGTCACGCGCTGTCAGCAAACGCGAGACGGACGGTTCGAACCTACGGCACACGGCGCGTGGTGGGCAAGCGTTCGGCGGTGTCCACGGGACGCAGGAAGCGGTTGGGAAGGAACGGCATTGGCGAGGCCTGGCGTCCCTCGCGGCAAATCACCGGCGTGGCAACTCCTTGCTGGTAGCTTTATGGTCCACTCGAGCATCCGGGAAAGAGGCGCTGCGGAGATGACCGCCCGATGAGCAGCAACGCGACGCCCTCGGCCCGGCAGCGGGTCAAGCAGCGGGTGCGGCGCGTCCTGGGCACCGAAACGCTGGAGCAGCTCAAGGATCTGGTGCTGTTCGACCATTCACAGTCCCGCAAGGCCGAGCACCCCAACCCGTTGAACCGCGCCGGGCGCAAGTGCTTCTCGTCGACCGACCAGGACGGGATCACCCTGGAGATCCTGCGCCGGATCGGGTCGCTCGACGACGGGGTGTTCGCCGAATTCGGGGTGGGTGACGGCACCGAGAACAACACGCTGATCCTCGCCGCGCTGGGCTGGAAGGGATTCTGGGTCGGCGGCCAGGATTTGGCGGTCGACCCCGGCGACAACCCGCGCTTCACCTACGAGAAGGCGTGGATCACCGCCGAGAACATCCTGGCCCTGAGCCGGAAGTGCCTGCGGGCCATCGACGCCACGACCGTCGACGTCGTGTCGCTGGACCTCGACGGCAACGACATCTACCTCGTGGAGACCTTGTTGGCGGGCGGGGTGCGCCCGAAGCTGTTCGTCGTCGAATACAACGGCAAGTTCCCGCCCCCGGTGCGCTTCCAGATCGCCTACGACCCGCAGCACGTCTGGCAGTCCGACGACTATTTCGGGGCGTCGCTGGCCAGCTTCGCCGCGCTGTTCGCCACCTTCGACTACCGGCTGGTCTGCTGCAACGCCCATTCCGGTTCCGACGCGTTCTTCGTCGACGCCGCCTTCGCCGAGCGCTTCGCCGACGTCCCCACCGACATCGCCCAGCTCTACGCCGAACCGCGCTACTTCCTCTACGGCGGATTCGGCCAGCACCCGACGTCGCCGCGGACCGTGGCGAAAATCCTCGGCGGGCGCTGACGCCTCAGAAGCGTTGGGCGCCAACGTCATCGAGGACGGCGCCGATCGCCTCGAGGTAGGCGTCGGTCATCGCCTCCACGGTGTAAAGCCGCCGCATCCGCTCGAAGCCGCGGCGCCCCACCGCGGGCAGGGCGGCGGGGTCGGCGAGGATCGCGGCCAGGCAGTCCCGCCAACCGCGCACCGACACGTCGTCGACGAGGAACCCGGCGGCGCCGAAGTCGAGCATCTCCGGGACGGCGCAGATGGCCGACGCCGCGACGGGCACCGCCCGGGCCATCGCCTCGAGGATCACCAGGGGGAACGCCTCGGAGCGGCTGGGCACGCACAGCAGGTCGGCGTCGGCCAAGGCGGGCCCCGGGCCGGGCGACCAGCCGCGCCAGTGCACCCGGTCGCGCAGCGCGCCCGGCGTGCGGGCCTGCAGCCGCTCCCGGTCCGGGCCGTCACCGAAGATGGACAGCCGCCACGGCAGGTCGGCCAGTTCGCCCAGCGCCTCGACCAACACGTGCGGGTTCTTGTGCTCGAGGATGCGCGACAGCATCACCAGATGCGGGGCATCGGCGGCGTCGCGGGTCCGCGGGGCGGGTTCACCGGTCAGGGCGACACCGTTGGGCGCGGTGAACCGCCGCCCCCTTAGGGGGTGCTGGGCGACCAGCATCTCCCAATGCCGTTGCGCGAGAACGATGAAGCCGTCCGCCCGGCACATCGCGGCGGTCAACGGCCGCGAGTAGATGGGCCGATCCTCCTCGGGCGGGACGTGGGGCGCGACCAGCCAGCGCCGGTCCCGGCCGGCGGCGCGCCACAGCGTGGCGAAGCCGGCCTCGGTGTTGGTGTCGGCCGTGATGAGCACGGCCGGGCCGCGGGGGATGTCGACGATCGGGGCCCACCAGGGTTGGCGCACCACGCGCACGGAGGGCGGGATCTCGGCGATCAACGGGCCGAACCGCTGCATGCACACGATGGTCACCTGGTAGCCGCGCCGGTCCAATTCGGTTGCCAGTAATGCTTTTTGGCGCTCGGCGCCGCCGTGCACCAGGCGGTTGGTGCTGATCACGATGCTCGGCGTCCCGGTGCGCCGCGGCGCCCCCCGGCGCCGCCGCGCCAGCGCGGTCGCGGCCAGATACGCATCGGCGTGGTGGACGCCGCGCCGATGCTCGAGCAGCAGCGCGGTGTTGGCGCGCACCAGGTCACCCACGCGGTCGCGCTCGGCGCCCGTGCCGGCACCCGGGTCGCGCCGGACGGCGCCGAGCTCGTCGGCGAGCAGGATCCGCCAGCCCGCCGCGCGGGCGCGGGCCTGCCAGTCGGCCGTCTCCCCGTGCACGAAGAACTCCTCGTCGAAGCCGCCGACGCTGTTCCACGCCGCGCGGCTGATCGCCAGGCACGCGCCGCTCACGTCGCCCTCGAGGGCCGCCGTCTCCCGCGGCTGCCTGCCATAGTGTCGCGAGAGCGGCGTGCCGCGCAGCGCCGCGTCGTACCCCGCGGCCGAGGTCAGCGCCCGCAGCAGGGTGGGCGGGCGGCTGGCGTTGTCCCACGGCGCTTCTGCGGCCGCGGCGTCGTCGCGGGTCATCGGCGCGACCGCTGCCACCTTCTCCCGGCGCAGCAACTCGCGGGTCCGCTGCAACGGCCCCAGCAGCCGAGCGCCGGGTTTGAGCACCAGCAGGTCGGCGTCGGCGGGCGTGCGATCCACCAACGCGTTGACTGCCGCGGCGAAGCCGATGTTGGCCGGCCCCAGCACCCAGTCGACGTGCGGGTACGCCGCCGCCAGCTCGCGGCGGCCGGGGTAGTCCGCGCCGCTGTTCTCGTAGACGTGAATCGGCACGCCCGGCAGGTGTTCGGCCGCGCTGTCCAGGCAGACCCGCAGCGCGTCGTGGCTTCGGTACCCGACGACCAGCGCCGCGAGCGAACGGGTGCCGGGCGGCCCGGCGCCGCCGCCGGCCGGGCGCCGCAGGTACGTCCGGTCCAGTTCCTGGCGCGTCATGCGACCGGCTGGTTCTGGTGCGGGGAGCCCTGCACGGAGGTCCGCAGCGCACCCAGATCCGACCAGCGCAACGGGCCCACTACGGCGCTGGTGACCAGGTAGACGACGGCCGCGACGCCGAGCCGCAACACCACGTGCTGACCCGAAAGCGCCAGGGCGGCAACGACGCTCGCCCCGGTCGGGATCAGCACGCGCAGCCCGAACAGGACGGGGGTGCGGTAACCGCACTCGCGGCGCAACCACCAGCTGCTGATGACCATGTTGAAGAACTCCGTGCACACCAGCGCGATGCCCGGCCCCACGGCGCCGAGCCGTCCCGCGAGCGCGACGTTCAGGGCGACGTTGAGCACCAGCGTTGCGACGGTCAGCCACAACAGGATTCGCTGGTGGTGGCTGGCCACCAGGCCCTGGCCCAGGGTGCCGCTGACGAACCGCAGCGCCGCCGCGACGAACAGCAGCGCGAGCGTGGGCGTGCCGCGGGCGATGAACGCCTTGTCACCGAACAACCCGATGAGCGGACCGGCCAGCAGCGCGCCAATCACCGCGACCGGCACCGCCGCGAAGTACATCAGCTCGACGCTGCGGCGCAGGAACCCGGCGAACGCGGCCACGTCCCGCGCGAACAGCTCGGTGGCGGTCGACAGCGTGGACTTGAGGAAGATCAGCGAGACGACGATGGTGTTGAACGCGATGGTGAAGGCCAGCCCGTAGACGCCCACCTCGGATGGCGTGCTCAGCAGCGACAGGATGACGCCGTCGGCGCGGCAATACAGCAGCCCGACCACCAGAAAACCGATGAGCGGCAGGCTTTCCCGCAGCAGGTCGGCGGCCTCGCGCAGCGCGAACAGCGGGCGCACCGAGATCTGGCGCATCGCGGCGCCGCCCTGGATCAGCAGCGCGATGGCCGGCGGGATGAGCTGTGCGACGGCGAACCAGATGACGTCGCAGCGGGAGGCCACCAGCCAGGCGACCAGGATGAGGGCGGCGATCCGGCCGGCGACGTCGGAGATCGCCACCGCGGCGAATCGGACGGTGGCCAGGAACACCGGTTCGAACCGGGTCACCATGGTCTGCATCAGCAGCGCACCCGAAAGCACCACGAGCATCACCCGCACGTGCGCGTCACCGTAGATCAGCACGCCGGACCCGGCCGCCAGCACCGCGAGCGGAACGCAATACACAAGGGCCAGACCGCTGTTGATGCGTACCAGGCGTTCCAGGTCGCCGCGCCCGGAGGTGACCCGCCGCACGATGACGGTGGCGATGCCGAGGTCAGCCAGGCTGGTCCACATGGCGATGAACAGCATCGCGATGGAGAGCTGGCCGTAACGGCCGGGGCCGAGGTAGCGGGCGGTCATCGCGACCGACACCACCGAGGCGAGCATGCCCGCCGCCCGGCAGGCCAATTGGATGGAGAAGGCGTGCGCCATCCGCGACACCGGCACCGAGCCCACGACCGCGTCTGGCGCCGTCGGCTCAGTCATGGCCCCTAGTATGCGCCGTGGCTGGTCAGGACGGCCTTGACCGTCTTGGCGATGATCATGAGGTCACCGGCCATCGACCAGTTGTCGACGTAGGACAGGTCCAGCCGCACCGACTCGTCCCACGACAGGTCCGAGCGCCCGCTCACCTGCCACAGCCCGCTGACGCCGGGCTTGACCAGCAGCCGCCGCCGCACGTCGCCGTCGTAGTTCTCGACCTCGCGGCGCAGCGGCGGCCGCGGCCCGACGACGCTCATGTCGCCCTTGACCACGTTGAGGAACTGGGGCAGCTCATCGATGCTGAAGCGCCGCAGGAACCTGCCGACGGGGGTGACCCGGGGGTCGCTGCGCATCTTGAACAGCATGCCGCCGGCGGAGTCGTTGAGCGTCAACAGCTGCCCGAGCTGCCGGTCGGCCCCGTCGATCATCGTGCGGAACTTGAGCATGGTGAACGGTTGCCCGTCGATGCCGATCCGCTCCGACCGATAGAAGACGGGTCCCCTGCTGGTCAGCTTGATGGCGATCGCGGCGACCAGCAGGATCGGCAGCGTCGCGAGCAGCGCCGCCAGCGAGAAGCACACGTCGAAGGCCTGCTTCTGGAAGCGCTGGGTGCCTTCGTACTGCGGCTTTTCGACGTGCAGCAGCGGCGATCCGGAGGTGAGCCGCAGGGTCAGCCGCGCCTCGGCGACGTCCACCACGCCGGGGGCGACGACCAGGTCGACGTCGCGGCTCTCCAACTGCCACATCAGTTCGCGGATGGCCTGCACGCCGAAGTGCTCGGTGCGCGTCACCGCCACGGTGTCGGCGCCGCAGCGCTCGAGGGCGGCCAGGGCGTCGGTCTCGTCGCCGAGGATGGGCACCTCGCGGCCGTCGATGGTCAGCGTCTTGCCGCGCGCCGGGCCGTAGCCCGGGATGCAGACCCCGACCACCACGCAGCCGCTCTTCGGGTTGCGGGCCAGCTCGTGCGCGAGGTGGGAGACGGCCGTGCGGTCGCCGATCGCCAGCACCGTCGTGCGGCACTGGCCGGCCGCCCGCAGGCGGCTGATGTGGGTGCGCCACAGGCTGCGGCTGGCCAGCAGCCCCAGCGTCCCGGCGGGCAGGGCGATCGCCAGGTAGCCGCGGGCCAGGTCCACCTTGGCCAGCAGGGTGACCATCGCGATGATGCCGAACGTCCAGAACGACGCGCTGCCGATGCGCCGGTACTCGTCGATGCCCGCCCCGATGACCCGCGCCGAGCGGGTCTGGAACACCGCGAGGGCCGACAGCCACAACGCGGCGAACAGGACCGAGAAGAACGTCATGACGGCGTCGGGGTAGCCCGAGGTGTTCGCGATCTCGCCGAACCGGACGTACTGGGCGAGCAGCACCGACGCGCACACGATCGCGGTGTCGGACAGCCGCAGCCGCCGCGCGAACTGGCGCTGCCAGCGCCGCGCCGGTGCGGTCGCGGGTGCGGCGCTCGCCGGGAGGCCGTCGGCCGGGTCGCCGGGCAACGAGATCATCACGGCCGGTGCCCGCTTACGCGTCCGCTGGTGCGGCCAGGCCTGCATGCCGGTCGGGGCCGGACATATCGGCGCGCTCACCGGTCGGCCTTCG
This sequence comes from Mycobacterium sp. E2462, assembly GCF_001672685.1. Taxonomy (NCBI): domain Bacteria; kingdom Bacillati; phylum Actinomycetota; class Actinomycetes; order Mycobacteriales; family Mycobacteriaceae; genus Mycobacterium; species Mycobacterium sp. E2462. The sequence goes on along the minus strand of NZ_LZKC01000194.1, from coordinate 21,490 downwards.
CGCAGAGCTGCCCGAGCCGTGCCGCCGTCTCGACGGGCGCCAACTCGGCGGTGCGCGAGGGCCACGTGGCGTCCTGCTCGGAGATGACGGTGACCGGCAGCGGCCACACGATGGCGAATTCGGGGTCGTTCCACCGGAAGCCCTGCTCGCCGAGCGGCGCCCGCTGGCCGCTGAGCTGGTAGCTGACCTCGGTGTCGTCGATCAGCGTCTGGAACCCGTGCGCCACGTAGGGCGGCAGGAACAGCGCGCGGTGGTTGTCGGCGCTCAGCTCGACCATCACCTGGGTGCGGTAGGTCGGCGACTCGGGCCGGATGTCCACGGTGACGGCGGCGATGGCCCCGCGGCTGCAGCGGACCAGCTTGGTCTGGGCGTGCGGCGGCGCCTGCCGGTGCAGCCCCCGCACCGTTCCGCGGGTGTAGCTGAACAGGTTCTCGGTCTGCGCGACGTCGAACACCAGCCCGCGGTCGGCGAATTCGCGCGCGCAGAACGATCGCGAGGAGAAGCCGCGGTGATCGCGTTGCGGCTCGAGGTCGATGATCGTCAGCCCGGCGATTCTGGTGGGCGTGTACTTCACTTACCGCTCCTTTCGTGGCGGGCTGGGCTGGATTCGTCGGGGCGGGCGGCGCATCAGCCGACCTATCCGTAGCCGGCGGACGGGGGCCGCGTCATCACGGTGGGAATGACGCCGTAGCGGGGGCCGAGCGTCTTGCCGGAGGCGGCGGCCAGGCGCGGCAGCGAACCCAACATGCTGGGCGGCATCGACGGGCTGTTGATGGCGACGGCGGGCAGCGCGGCGGTGAGGTTGGCCGACGGGATGACGCTGGTCCAACTGGCCGGCACGGCCAGCGGGCCCAACGAGGCCGCGCTGCCGAGGCTGCCCATCACCCCGGAACCCAGCGAGCCGAGCGCGCCGGCGCCGGAGCTGGCGGCGCTCGCGGCCGTTCCGGCGGCGGCGATCGCGCCGTCACTGGCCGCCTTGGCCAGGCCCTGCGCGGTCTGGGCGATGCCCAGGATGGACGACATGCCGTACAGCGGCGTGGCGCCGGCCATGAAGTAGCTGGGGATGGAGCCCGGGACGCTGGACACCAGGGCGGAGACGATCGACGAGGAGGTCGAGTCGGTGGCCGCGCTGGTCACGCTGCCGGTCACCGCGGAGCCCAGGGTCGAACCCAGCGACGAGGTGGTGGCGGTCGTGGGGGAGGCCAGCGTCTGCAGGGTGGTGGGCACCGAGGAGACGATGTTCGCCGCGTGCTGGGTGGCGGACATGCCGAGCGCGGTGCTCACCGCGGTGCTTTGGTTGGACACCCCGACCGGGTCGACGACGTCGGGCGGTGACAGGAACGGCGTGACGTCGCACGCCGCCGCCGAGCCCGCCGCGTACTCGTACATCGCGGCGGCGTCCTGGGCCCACATCTCGCCGTACTCGGCCTCGGTGGCGGCGATCGCCGCGGAGTTCTGCCCGAAGAAGTTGGTGGCCAGCAGGGTGGCGAGCTGGACGCGGTTGGCGGTGACGGCCGGCGGCGGAACGGTCATCGCGAAGGCCGCCTCGTAGATCTCCACGGCGAGCCGCGCCTGGCCGGCGGCTTCCGCCGCCCGCGCCGCGGCGCCGGCGGTCCAGGCCATGTAGGGGGCGAACGCCGAGGCCATCGCCAGCGAGGTGGGGCCCATCCAGCGGGCGGTGGTCAGCCCCGTGATCACCGACCGGTAGGTGCTGGCGGCCGAGTGCAGTTCGGCGGCCAAGCCGTCCCAGGCCAGGGCCGCCGCCGTCAGCGACACCGGGCCGGGACCGGCGTACATCCGCGCGGAGTTGAACTCCGGGGGGAACGCGCCGAAGTCGATCACTGCACACCCCGGCCGCGGAACTCGCGACAGCCCGGGGCCTGCGGCCCCGGTGCCTTGGTGTTCAACGCCATGTGGTTCCCCTAACGCCTTTCGAAGAGACGAGCGTGTTGCTTGGCCTTGCCGCCCGGACCGAAGTCCAGTGGCGATGGGGTGCCGCAAACTGACTTTCTGACAATAACGTACAAAACATACTAATAGTTTGACAACACGCTGTGATGTAGACCGCAAGTATTTGACGAGCACGTCAACTAAGGTGACTGGCGGCTGCTTGCGTCTGGAGTAGCCTGAGAGTTCACAACGTTGCAGGTCAGATCGCCGGTGGCCCGCTAGAGAACCGAGGTTTCAGTGCTCCGCTCAAGCGAGGCGTCGTGGACGTGAGCCGCGTCGACTCCGGTCGCGTGGCCGGTCGAGCCGGTCGCGGGGCCGGTTCAGCCGATCGCGGGGCCGGGGACGGCACCGGGCGGCCCCCTGTCCACGACCGTAAATCCATACTTGTCGTCGGTTTTCGACCCGCCGGGCGCTGAGTCCGCACGACGATGCCCGGTACCTCGACCGATGGACGCGCCGATGCGACGCGCGGACAGATCTTGCGCGCGGCGTCCCATCAATTCGCGCGCCGGCCCTATCACGACGTCGGCCTCGACGACATCCTCGCCGAGGCCGAGCTCACCAAGGGCGCGATGTACTTCCATTTCAAGTCCAAGCACGCGCTGGCCGTCGCGATCATCGACAAGCAGACCGCGGGCGCAGCGGTCGCCGTCGACGAGCTGTCGACCCGGGGGTTGTCCGGACTGGAGACCCTGATCGACTTCTCGTTTCTGATCGCGGTCCAGGACATCCAGTCGGACCTGATCCGAGCCGGCCTGAACCTGATCGAGTCGGTCGGGCGGGCCGAGGGGCTGCAGGCCCGGCTGTTCAACGAGTGGGTCGAGGCGCTGGGCGCCGTCGTCTCCCGGGGCATATCCGAGGGCGACATCCCCGAGTCCTGCGGGCCGCAAGACTTGGGACGCATGCTGGTGTCCCTGCACATGGGGCTGCGCAAGACCAGCGACCTCGACGAGCCGGAACGCTTCCTGCGCGACGTCGAAAAATGCTGGTACCTGCTGCTGCCCGGCATCCTCAAGCCCGACCGACTCGACTACTTCCGCCAGTTCGTCCGGCGGCGCGCGACGCTGGCGGTCAACACCTGCACCGCCGACGACGAGGAGCCCTGACGGGCCCCGGCGGGGCCTTCGCGCCCGAAACCGCGCGGCGGCGCAGCTGATATCTTAGGCCCTCACCGGGATGTGCAAGACCAGAGATCATCTGCGCTTCGACGAGACACCGTTGTGCAGGGGGGGTAATGGCTCGTCAGGTCCGATCCGAGGCGACGCGGCGCAAGATCCTCGACGCCGCGATCGACGTGTTCGGCGAGGTGGGTTATGCGGGCGCCGGGTGGGCCACGATCATCGAGCGCACCGGGATGACCAAGGGCGCCCTCTATCACCACTTCGACTCCAAGGACTCGCTGGCCGCGGCCCTGATCGCCGAGGGGTCCGAGATCTTGCTCGACGCGTTCCGCAACGTCTGCAAGGCGTCGTCGCCGGGGCTGGAGAACATGGTCCACGGCACCTTCACCGTCAACGAGGTGCTGACCCTCGACAGACAGGCCCGCATCGCCGAGCGGCTGGCCGCGGCGCTGGCCGGTTACAACGCCGCGGCGGCGGGTTTCTACGGCGACCTGATCGCGGCCATGACCGCCCAGGCCCGGCGGGCCATCAAGGAGGGTGACCTGCGCGAGGACATCGACCCGCAGACGCTGAGCGTGTCGATGGTGGGCGCCATGTTCGGGCTGCGACTGATGGCCACGGCGCAGCACGGGGACCGGACGAACGCGGGCGAGGTCGGCGAACGCGCCGGCCGGCTGCTGCAGATCTGGAGCTATTTGCTGCCCGGCATCGTGACCGACGCGTCGCTGTCCTACATCCGGCAGTTCCTGGCCCGCGAGGCGCTGCGCCACGCCACGGCTACCGCCGCCGAACCCGCCGGCGACGGGCCGACGAGCGCGCCGGGATCCGCCTAAGACGCGAAACCCGCCCCCTCAACACGGCTTTCCGGTCTTGGGCTTGACGCGAGTTCAACAGTGCAATACTGCTCCGGTGACGTACCGGAGATGGCTGGGCAAAGGTGCCGCGCTGGCCGCTGTTCTCGGATTCCTGGTGATGAGCGCGCCGGCGGCGTGGGCCGCGCCCACCGATCCGGGTGCCACCACCACCGACTCGCCGACCATGACGCTGAGCGACCTCGGGCTGGCCCCGAGCCTGGAGTTCTGGGGTCAGACCACGTCCCAACAGCTCAGGGTGCCGGTGTTGCGGGGGTTGACGCCGGCCGCGCTGAACGCGACGGTCGAACTGCCGATCAACCTGCGATCCGGGACGCTCACCGTGACTCAGGACGACCGCACCATCGCGCGGCTGAACCTGCCGACCGCGGATCAGACGCCGATCGTCATCCCGCTGGCCGGCGCGGAGGTCATCGACAACTGGCTGACCCTGACGCTGCGGACGTACCTGGTGCCGCTGGACGGATTCTGCCTCTACCCGGAGAGCCCGCTGCGGCTGACCAACGGCACCGTCACCTACACCGGCGTCGAACGCCCGCCCACGACGGTGGCGCACTTCCTGCCGCCGGTGCTGCGCAAGCTGACCATCTTCCTGCCGCAATCGCCCACCGCCGGTGAGTCCGGCGCCGCGATCCAGCTGGCCGCCTCGGCGGCCTCGCGCTATGGGCGGCAGACGCCAGAGATCACGGTGGTACCGCTGAACGAGGGGCAGACGGCACCGCCCACGCCGCCGCAACCGTTGGAACGCCAGGTCGTCGTCAAGGAGGGGTCGGACAACGGGCTGACCGTGCAGGGCGGCGGCACCGCGACCTGGCTGCAGGTCTCGGGCCCATTGGGCAAGACCGAGGAATCCGACACCGCCGTGCTCTTCAGCGACGTGTCCGACCTGGCGCTGACGGCCCGGGCGTCGGCGGAGTCGGTGAAGACCGCCCCGCAGCTGCCGGGCGACACCGTCAAGCTGCGCGATCTCGGGCAGCAGTTCGCCAACGCCACCTCGTTGCAGCCCCGGGTGTCGATCGGCGTGGACCAAACCCGCTTCGGCAGGTCGATCCACGGGGTGCGGGTGCACCTGCAAGGCTCCTACACCCCGACGCCGGCCAACATCGGCGGCCGGATCGCCGTGACGGTCGGCCCGGAGAACATCGACCAGTGGCCGACGGACGGCCAGGGGGTCATCGACCGCTGGGTCGACGTCCCCGACCGGCTGCTGCAGCGCTACACCAGCGTCGACGTGGTGCTCGACGTCGCGTCGAACATCGGCCACTGCGGGGACTTCTACACCGCCGGCGCGGGGAATCAGCTGCTTACCCTGAACATCAACGGCGACAGCACCATTCAGAGCACCCGCGCCGCGCCCCCGGTGCCCGACGGCATGCAGTCGGTGCCGCAGTCCCTGATGCCGCGGGTGCAGGTCGGCATCGGTGACAAGTCGCTGATCGACACCGTGCGCGCGGTCAACCTCATGGTGGGCTTGCAGCGGATCAGCTCGATTCCCATCGACACCGCGGTCACCAGCGTGCAACAGGCGCTCGACTCGCCCAACCCCGCGGTGCTGATCGCGGCCGACGGGTGGAACCACTCCGACGTCACGCTGCCGGTGTCGGCGGGCCCCAGCGGGCCCATCACGGTCAACGCCGTCGAATCCGGCGGCAAGCCGACGAAGCTGTCGTTGGACCCGGCGCTGCGATTCGCTTCTCTGCAAACGGTTTTTAACCGCGGCCGGTCGCTGTTGGTCGCCACCTCCAACGGCGCGCCCGCCCAACTCGACGAGCTGTTGCGCTGGCTCAACACCGACGTCAAGCGCTGGCAGCGCCTCAAGGGCGTCGCGGTGCTGTCGACCCAGGGGCAGGACCCGGTGATCGTCGAGAACTCGCCGGCGGCCGCCGCCGCGGCGGCCGCGACCGCGGCGAGTCACGCGGATCGCGGGTGGCTGTGGTGGTTCGGCGGGGCGTGGGCCGCGGTGGCCGTGGTGGGCGTCGCGGTGATCGTGCTGCGCACCCGGCGCGAGTCACGCCGACGCTAGCGGTGCGGCGTTAGTCGCCGTCTTTCCACAGTTGTTCGGTGAGATCCTGGAACACGGCGAGCACGAATTGGTCGTCGGCGCGCCGGGTGGCCGATTTGCTCATCAGCGCGCGCACCACCGAGCCGTCCTTGTGCACCAGGCCGACCACCTCGTTGGCCAGCGCGTGCACCGTCGAGAGCAGGGACTCCGACGCGGGCGCGTCGTGGAAGATCTGGTCGAAGCGCAGCGACAGGATCTCCTCGGCGTCGCAGCCCACCATCTCGGCGAACGCGCCGTTGGTGAACAGGATGCTGCCGTCGTCGCCGATGGCCAGGACGGGAACCGGAATGCGTTCCAGCACCACCAGCGCGGGCAGCTGCTTGAGGGCCGTCATCGGGGACTGCCCGGTTTGCCGATTCTGTCGTCGGTCCACGGCCCGATTATGGCCTATGGCAGAACATATGGCCGACACCAGATCGGCGACGCGACGCCATGACCACTGGTCATTTCGTTTTCGCCGGCCCGTCGTCGCTCGGTGGCTGGTACCGCGGGAACACCCCGCTCGGTGCCGGCAGCACCGTGCCCGGGGTTAGCCGAGAACCGACGGCGGCGAAGCTGCGCTGCTCGGGCGGCTGGCCCAGCAGCTCCAGCAGTTTGGCGGCGGAGTCCGGCAAGACCGGCTGGATGAGCAGCGCCGCGATGCGCACGGCCTCGCACGTCGTGTAAAGCACTGTGCCAAAACGCTGTTGGTCCGACGCGGCCGCACTCTTGCGTAACACCCACGGCTGCTGGGCGGAGAAGTATCTGTTGGCCGCGCCCAGCATCAGCCAGATGGCCTCCAGGGCCAGGTGCATGGCCTGGCTGTCGAAGGCGGCGCGCACCCGATCGAGCAGGCCGTCGGCCGCGTCGAGCAACTCGGCGTCCTCGGCGGTGAACGCGCCGGGCTCGGGGACCACGCCGTCGAGGTTCTTGGCCACCATCGACAGCGATCGCTGGGCGAGGTTGCCGAGCTCGTTGGCCAGGTCGGCGTTGATTCGGGTGACGATGGCGTCCTCGGTGTAGCTGCCGTCCTGGCCGAACGGCACCTCGCGCAGCAGGAAGTAGCGCAGCTGGTCGAGGCCGAAGGTGTCGACCAGCGCGAACGGGTCGACCACGTTGCCGATCGACTTGCTCATCTTCTCGCCGCGGTTGAGCAGGAACCCGTGCGCGAACACCCGCCGCGGCAGTTCGATCCCGGCCGACATGAGAAACGCCGGCCAGTAGACGGTGTGGAAGCGCAGGATGTCCTTGCCGATCATGTGCAGGTCGGCCGGCCAATAGCGTTGGAACAGCGGGGATTCGGTGTCGGGATAGCCGACGCCGGTGAGGTAGTTGGTCAGCGCGTCGACCCAGACGTACATGACGTGATCGGGATGGTCGGGCACCTTGACGCCCCAGTCGAACGACGTCCGCGAGATGGACAGGTCGCGCAGGCCGCCGGAGACGAAGCTGACGACCTCGTTGCGCCGCACCTCGGGGGCGATGAAGTCGGGATTGGCCTCGTAGTGGGCCAGCAACTTGTCCCCGTACGCCGACAGCCGGAAGAAGTACGTCTGCTCTTCGGTCCACGTCACCGGCGTGCCCGTCTCGACGGCGACCCGGGTCCCGTCGACCACGGCGGTCTCCGACTCGACGAAGAACCGCTCGTCGCGCACCGAATACCAGCCCGAGTAGCTGTCCAGGTAGATGTCGCCCGCGGCCTCCATGCGGCGCCAGATCGCCTTGGACGCCTCGTGGTGGTCGGCGTCGGTGGTGCGGATGAAGCGGTCGAAGGAGATGTTCAGCTTCTCCTGCAGCCGCTGGAAGACGTCGGAGTTGCGCCGCGCCAGCTGGGCCGTCGGGATGCCCTCGGCGGCCGCCGTCTCGACCATCTTCAGGCCGTGCTCGTCGGTGCCGGTCAGGAACCGCACGTCGAAGCCGTCGAGCCGCTTGAAGCGCGCGATGGCGTCGGTGGCGATGTACTCGTAGGCGTGCCCGACGTGCGGGTTGCCGTTGGGGTACGTGATCGCGGTGGTGACATAGAACGGCCTCATCGAGAAACCACCTTATTGTGTGCCCGTGAGCTCGGACCGACGACAACGCGAAGCGCCGCCCGCCCCGCCGCCGCTGGCGCCCCTGATCGACGCCCACACCCACCTCGACGCCTGCGGCGCTCACGACGCCGCGTCGGTGCGCGCCATCGTGGACCGCGCCGCGGCGGTCGGGGTGGGCGCGGTGGTCACCATCGCCGACGACCTCGACTCGGCGCGCTGGGTGACCCGCGCCGCGGACTGGGATGACCGGGTGTACGCCGCGGTCGCCCTGCACCCGACGCGCGCCGACGCCCTCGACGACGACGCGCGCGCCGAGATCGAGCGGCTGGCGGCGCACCCGCGGGTGGTGGCGGTGGGCGAGACCGGCATGGACCTGTACTGGCCCGGGCGCTTGGACGGCTGCGCCGCCCCGGACGCGCAGCGCGACGCGTTCGCGTGGCACATCGAGCTGGCCAAGCGGGCCGGGAAACCGCTGATGATCCACAATCGCGACGCCGACGCCGCGGTGCTCGACGTGCTGGCGGCCGAGGGCGCCCCACAGACCGTGATCTTCCACTGCTTCTCGTCGGACGCGGCCATGGCGCGGCGCTGTGTCGATTCCGGCTGGCTGCTCAGCCTGTCCGGGACCGTGAGTTTCCGCAATGCCCGCGCCCTGCGCGACGCCGTTTCGCTGATCCCGGACGAGCAGTTGTTGGTGGAGACGGACGCGCCTTTTCTGACGCCACATCCTTATCGCGGCGCGCCCAACGAGCCATATTGCCTTCCTTATACTGTCCGGGCGATCGCCGAACTCGTCGGTCGGCGCCCCGAGGACGTGGCGCAGGTCACGGCGGCCAACGCCCGGCGGGTCTACGGCCTGCCGGCGCCCTAGCGGGCGCGGGCGGTAGGGAGATTCTCCTAACATCGCCGCGCCAGAGTTGCCCAACATTGGCCGGTTCGTTACCGTCTTGTGATCGAACGGTTTGGGGCTCGCCTAGGGCCCTTCATTTATGGCTTGCTGAGTAATTGTTGAGGTCGGGACGCGCGTTGAGCATAGTGACAAAACTTCATCAGAGTCCGTCGCCGATGCTGCGGTTGATCGTCGGAGGCTTGCTGGTAGTGCTGGCTTGTGCCGGCGGTTTCGCGGTTTCGGCGTGCAAGACGGTGACTCTGACGGTCGACGGCATCGCGATGCAGGTGACCACGATGAAGTCCCGGGTGCTCGACGTCGTTCAGGAGAACGGCTTCGTCGTCGACGACCGTGACGATCTCTATCCCGCCGCAGATGTCGCCGTGCGGGATGCCGGCAAGATCGTGCTACGGCGCAGCCGCCCGTTGCAGATCTCGCTGGACGGCCACGACACCAAGCAGGTGTGGACCACCGCGTCCACCGTCGACGAGGCGCTGGCCCAGCTGGCCATGACCGACACCGCGCCCGCGGCGGCCTCGCGGGGCAGCCGCGTGCCCCTGGCCGGGATGGCGCTGCCGGTCGTCAGCGCGAAGACGGTCCGCATCAACGACGGCGGCGCGATCCGCACCGTGCACCTGCCGGCGCCCAACGTCGGGGGCCTGCTCAGCGCCGCCGGCGCGCCGCTGGCCGACAGCGACCAGGTGGTGCCCGCGGCGACCACACCCATCTCCGACGGCATGGAGATCCTGGTGACCCGCAACCGGATCCAGCGGGTCACCGAGCGGACGGCGCTGCCGCCGTTCGCCCGGCGGATCGAGGACCCGGACATGAACATGAGCCGTCAGGTCGTCGAAGACCCGGGCGCGCCCGGCACGCAGGACGTCACCTACGCCATCGCGACCGTCAACGGGGTCGAGACCGGCCGGCTGCCCATCGCCAACTCGGTGATCACGCCCGCCCGTGACGCCGTGGTGCGCGTCGGCACCAAGCCCGGAACCGACGTCCCGCCGGTGGTCGAAGGCGCCACCTGGGACGCGATCGCGAGCTGCGAGGCCGGCGGTAACTGGGCGATCAACAGCGGCAACGGGTACTACGGTGGCGTGCAGTTCGATCAGGGCACCTGGGAGCGCAACGGCGGCCTGCGCTTCGCCGCGCGCGCCGACCTGGCGACCCGCGAGGAGCAGATCGCGATCGCCGAGGTGACGCGGGCGCGCCAGGGGTGGGGAGCCTGGCCCGTGTGCAGCGGACGAGCTGGTGCGAGCTGACCATCCGGCTGCTCGGGCGCACCGAGATCAGGCAGCTGGCCAGGGAGCTTGACGTACGGCCGCGCAAATCGCTCGGCCAGAACTTTGTGCACGACGCCAACACCGTGCGTCGCGTGGTGTCGACCGCCGGGGTCGGCCGCGCCGATCACGTCCTGGAGGTCGGTCCCGGGTTGGGCTCCCTGACGCTGGCCCTGCTGGAACGCGGGGCCGCCGTCACCGCCGTGGAGATCGATCCCGTGCTGGCCGCGCGGCTCCCGCAGACGGTCGCCGAGCACTCGCACAGCGAAAGCGGGCGCCTGACGGTGCTCAACCGCGACGTCCTGACCCTGCGCCGCGACGAGGTGGCCGACGCGCCCACCGCGCTGGTGGCGAACCTGCCCTACAACGTGGCGGTCCCGGCGCTGCTGCACCTGCTGGCCGAGTTCCCCTCCATCCGGGTGGTGACGGTGATGGTGCAGGCCGAGGTGGCCGAGCGCCTGGCCGCCGAGCCCGGCGGCAAGGAGTACGGCGTGCCCAGCGTGAAGGTCCGCTACTACGGGCAGGTGCGCCGCTGCGGCATGGTCTCGCCGACGGTGTTCTGGCCGATTCCCCGCGTCTACTCCGGGCTGGTCCGCATCGACCGGTACGCCAGCTCGCCGTGGCCCACCGACCCGGACTTTCGCAAGCAGGTCTTCCACCTGATCGACGTCGCGTTCGCGCAGCGCCGCAAGACCTGCCGCAACGCCTTCGTGGACTGGGCCGGGTCGGGCAACGAGTCGGCCAATCGCCTGTTGGCCGCCAGCATCGACCCCGCGCGCCGCGGCGAGACGCTGGCCATCGACGACTTCGTGCGGCTGTTGCAGCGCTCAGCCGACCCAGATCCGGAGGCGGCCAGCCCCGGACCGGCCGACCGGCAGGCCCCGGCGCGCTGAACTCGAGGCCCGCGGGCCGTCCCGCGATAGTCTGCTGCGGTGTCAGCGTCTGACGGCAGCACCGCCGCACAGTGGGTGCCCACCGGCTCGGTCACCGTCCGGGTGCCCGGCAAGGTCAACCTCTACCTGGCGGTCGGCGACCGCCGCGAGGACGGCTACCACGAGCTGAACACGATCTTCCACGCCGTCTCGCTGCTCGACGAGGTGACGGTCCGCAACGCCGACGTCCTTTCGCTCGAGGTCGTCGGCGAGGGCGCCGCGACGTTGCCCACCGACGAGCGCAACCTGGCCTGGCAGGCCGCCGAGCTGATGGCCGAGCACGTCGGCCGGGCGCCGGACGTCTCGATCTTGATTGACAAGTCGATCCCGGTCGCCGGCGGCATGGCCGGCGGCAGCGCCGACGCCGCCGCCGTGCTGGTCGCGATGAACACGCTGTGGGAGCTGGGTCTGCCGCGCCGCGACCTGCACGCGCTGGCCGCCCGGCTCGGCAGCGACGTGCCGTTCGCGCTGCACGGCGGCACCGCGCTCGGTACCGGCCGCGGCGAGGAGTTGGCGACGGTGTTGTCGCGGAACACCTTTCACTGGGTGCTGGCGTTCGCCCACGGTGAGCTGCTGACCCGCAAGGTGTTCGCCGAACTCGACCGGCTGCGCGAGACGGGGGACCCGCCGCGGCTGCCCGGCCCGGGGCCGGTGCTAGCCGCGCTGGCGGCCGGCGACGCCGAACAGCTGGCGCCGCTGCTGGGCAACGAGCTGCAGGCGGCCGCCGTGAGCCTGAACCCGGATCTGCGCCGCGCGCTGCGCGCCGGGGTCCAGGCCGGCGCCCTGGCCGGCGTCGTGTCCGGGTCCGGGCCAACGTGCGCCTTCCTGTGCTCGTCGGCCGAGTCGGCCGTGGAGGTGGGCGCCGAGGTGGCCGGGGCCGGCGTCTGCCGCACCGTGCGGGTGGCCAGCGGGCCGGTCGCCGGCGCCCGCGTGGTGCCGACGCCGACGGAAGTGTGAAAACCGCCGCAAAATCGCCAAATGCTTGGGCGGCTCCCTAAGAGGAGTTTAAGATAAGCCGCGGTGACCGAGACCATTGAGCAAGATCACACTGATTCGTCGTCCGCCGGACCTGCCGGCGGACGACTGATCGTTCGGGCGTGGCCGCGCCGCCCGCGCGCTCAGTGGGCGGCCGGGCGTCGCGCCCTCGAGGCGCCGGCACCGATTGCAGACCTGACTGCCGCCCAACCGTGGCGCGCCTGCGGTCAAGTGTTTTCCCGCAGGCGGACTATCAGATCCCGGGCGCTGGGGAGCGAGCCCGAACCGAGGAGGTATGCGTGAGCAGGTTTACCGAGAAGATGTACCGCAATGCCCGGACCGTGACGACGGGCATGGTCACCGGTGAGCCTCACGAACCGGTCCGGCACACCTGGGGCGAGGTCCACGAGCGCGCCCGGCGCATCGCCGGCGGCCTGGCCGCCGCGGGTATCGGCCTCGGCGACGCCGTCGGCGTGCTCGCCGGCTTCCCGGTCGAGATCGCGCCGACGGCGCAGGGCCTGTGGATGCGCGGCGCCAGCCTGACGATGCTGCACCAGCCCACCCCGCGCACCGACCTCGCCGTCTGGGCCGAGGACACCATGAACGTCATCGGCATGATCGAGGCGCGGGCCGTCATCGTCTCGGAACCATTCCTGGTCGCCATCCCGGTGCTCGAGGAGAAAGGCATCCAGGTCCTCACCGTCGCTGACCTGCTGGCCGCCGACCCGATCGACCCCGTCGAGGTGGGCGAGGACGACCTGGCGCTGATGCAGCTGACGAGCGGCTCGACAGGATCGCCCAAGGCCGTGCAGATCACCCACCGCAACATCTATTCCAACGCCGAGGCGATGTTCATCGGCGCCCAGTACGACGTCAACCACGACGTCATGGTCAGCTGGCTGCCCTGCTTCCACGACATGGGGATGGTCGGCTTCCTCACCATCCCGATGTACTTCGGGGCCGAGCTGGTCAAGGTCACCCCGATGGACTTCCTGCGGGACACGCTGCTGTGGGCCAAGCTGATCGACAAGTACAAGGGCACCATGACCGCGGCCCCCAACTTCGCCTACGCGCTGCTGGCCAAGCGGTTGCGCCGCAACGCCAAGCCCGGCGACTTCGACCTGTCCACCCTGCGGTTCGCCCTGTCGGGCGCCGAGCCCGTCGAGCCCGCCGACGTCGAGGACCTGCTGGACGCGGGCGCGCCGTTCGGCCTGCGGCCCTCGGCGATCCTGCCGGCCTACGGCATGGCCGAGACGACGCTGGCCGTCTCCTTCTCCGAGTGCGACGCCGGCCTGGTGGTCGACGAGGTGGACGCCGACCTGCTGGCCGCCCTGCGCCGCGCCGTGCCCGCCACCAAGGGCAACACCCGCCGGCTGGCGACGCTGGGGCCGCTGCTGCGCGACCTCGAGGCCCGCATCATCGACGACAACGGCGACGTGATGCCCGCCCGCGGCGTCGGGGTCATCGAGTTGCGCGGCGAAAGCCTGACACCGGGCTACCTGACCATGGGCGGGTTCATCCCGGCCCAGGACGAGAACGGCTGGTATGACACCGGCGACCTCGGTTACCTGACCGAGGAGGGTCACGTCGTGGTGTGCGGCCGCGTCAAGGACGTCATCATCATGGCGGGCCGCAACATCTACCCCACCGACATCGAGCGCGCCGCGTGCCGCGTCGAGGGCGTGCGGCCCGGCTGCGCCGTCGCCGTGCGTCTGGACGCGGGCCACTCCCGCGAGACGTTCGCCGTCGCCGTCGAATCCAACGCCTGGCAGGACCCGGCCGAGGTCCGGCGCATCGAGCACCAGGTCGCCCGTGAGGTGGTGGCCGAGGTCGACATGCGGCCGCGCAACGTGGTGGTGCTCGGGCCGGGGACCATCCCGAAGACGCCGTCGGGCAAGCTGCGCCGATCCAACTCGGTCACGCTGGTCACCTAGGGTGCTGGCGCGCGCCTACCAGGCGTGCACCCGGTTCTGCGCCGGCTCCAGGCCCAGCTCGATCAGCAGTTCGGTGGCGTCGGCCGCCTGCTCGCAGATCGTGGGGACCTCGGCGCGCTCGCCGGCGTTGAACGGCTCCAGCACGAACGCCGCGGGGTCCTTGCGCCCCGGCGGCCTGCCGATGCCGACGCGCACGCGGTGAAAGTCCTTGCTGCCCAACGCCGCAGCGATCGAGCGCAGGCCGTTGTGGCCGCCCTCCCCGCCGCCCATCTTGAGCCGGATCCGACCGAAGTCCAGGTCGAGGTCGTCGTGCACGACGACTAGGTCGGCCGGGGCCACCGAGTAGAACTTCGCCAACGGCCCCACCTGGCGGCCGGATTCGTTCATGTAGCAGCGCGGCTTGGCGACCACCACCGAACGCCCGGCCAGCCGGCCGGTGACGATTTCGGCGCCGGATCGCTTGTGCGCCTTGAATGTCGAGCCCAGCCGCGCGGCCAGCACGTCGGCGACCATGAAGCCGACGTTGTGGCGGGTGCGGGCGTAGTTGTCCCCGGGGTTGCCCAGGCCGACGACCAGTAACGGCTCGGCCACGTCGCGGACCGCCTACTCGATCTCTTCGGGCGCGCCAGCCTCTTCGGCCTCGGCCGTCTCGGCCTCCTCCTGCGCGACCTCTCCTTCGAGGTCCTCGGCGGTGGGGGCGGTGACGACGTTGACCACCAGCGTCTCCGGGTCGGAGACCAGGTTCACGCCGCGAGGCAATTCGACCTGGCCCGCGTTGATCTGAGTGCCCTCCTCGGCGCCCTCGACCGACACGGTCAGCTGCTCGGGGATGGACAGGGCCTCGGCCTCGATCTCGATGGCGTTGGCCTCCTGGGTGACCAGCGCGCCGGGGACGGGGTCGCCCTCGACGACGACGGTGACCTCGACGGTGACCTTTTCGCCGCGCCGCACGACCAGCAGGTCGGCGTGCTGGATGCTGCGCCGGATCGGGTGGATGTCGAGCGACTTGGTCAGCGCCAGCTGCTCCTTGCCCTCGATGTCGAGGGTCAGGACCGCGTTGGTGCCGGCGTGCCGCAGCACGGCCGCGAAGTCGTGGCCGGGCAGTTCGAGGTGCTGGGGATCGGTGCCGTGGCCGTAGAGGACGGCGGGGATTTTGCCGTCGCGGCGGGCCCGCCGGGACGCGCCCTTGCCGGTGGCGCTGCGCACCGTGACCTTGAGTTCGTTGCCTGCGGCGGCCTTCGCCATGCTGTCGCTCCTCGACTGCTCGTTACCTTCTGGGGGGCACGGCAAGGTCGCGACTGTGTGAAAGTCGGTCTCCGTCGATAACGGTGCTGGTCGACCAGCCACCCTCGCCGTGACGCCCGGCCAGGTTAGCGCATCCGCGCGCGAGAGGGGAAATTGGCGGCAGGCGGGTCAGGGTCAGGACGGAAGGCATGTGCAAAGTGCCCGCCTCACAGCGACAACGGCGCGCGCCGCCGCGTTGTCGCTGCGAGGCGGGCACTTCGCCTACCACCCTGGACAGGGCTCGCCGCCTACCGCCCTGGAACGGGTCCGCCGCGTTGTCGCTGTGAGGCGGGCACTTGCCTACCACCCTGGAACGGGCTCGCCGCCACCGCCCTGGAGCGGGTCGCCGCGTTGTCGCTGTGAGGCGGGCACTTCGCCTACCACCCTGGACAGCGACCTCAGAGCGGGAACTCGGTCGCGGTGAGCTGCTCGGAGAGCTCCCACAGCGCCGCCGCGGCCGCGCCGTCCTGGGCGCGCCGGCTGCGCGCCACCGGTTGGGTGCGGCCGACCTGGCCGAATCGCGGGCCGATGAAGGTGTTGCCCGGCAGGTCCTGTGACGCCGCATACAGCGTCTGGCGTGCGCCGAAGTCGGCGTCGGTGGCGACCACCCGCGTCACGGCCGACATCATCGCGTCGCCCAGCCGCCGCCCAGACGCGCCCTGCAGATTGGTGTGCGAGTAGCCGGGGTGGGCCGCCAGCGCTCGCAGCGGGGAGCCGGCCACCCCGAGGCGCCGCTGCAGCTCCTTGGTGAACAGGAGGTTGGCCAACTTGGATTGGCTGTAGGCCAGCCACGGCGAGTAGCGCCGCTTCTTCCAGTTCAGGTCCTCGAAGTCGATGCGGCCCGCCCAGTGCGCCATCGACGACACGCTGACCACGCGGTCGGTCAGCTTGGGCAGCAGCAGGTTGGTCAGCGCGAAGTGGCCGAGGTGGTTGGTGCCGATCTGGCTCTCGAACCCGTCGACCGTCAGGGCGTACGGCGCCGCCATGATGCCGGCGTTGTTGATCAACACGTCGACCGTGTCCACCCCGTCGGCGAACCGGTGCACCGACGACAGGTCCTGCAGGTCCAGTTCGCGCACCTCAACCGGGCCGGTATGGGTGCCCCTGATGTGCAGCGCGGCCTTCTCGCCCTTGCGGACGTCGCGGACCGCCATGATCAGCGTCGCGCCCTTGCCGGCCAGCTCGCGGGCCGTCACCGCGCCCAGCCCACTGTTAGCGCCGGTGATCACGACGGTGCGCCCCGCGAACGACGGCAGATCCGCCGCGGTCCAATTGGTCATGGCTGAAGAGCCTAGTGACCTGCCGCCACGACGAAGCCGTGAATGATCGTCTCGATGTCGGTGGACTGCGCGGCCGCCTGATTGGCCAGGCCGGTGATGGTCAGCTGTACCAAATAGCGCGCGTGGTCGGGCGCCGAGCCGGTGGCGATGACGATCCGGTTGAAGCTGTGCAGGCGAATGCCGTCCAGGTCGTAGCTGCCCTGGATCATCGACGACGGAAACCCGTTGAACGGCGCGGTGGAGGCGTCGAGCTGCTTGAAGTTCTCGAACAGCTGCGCGTCGTCGTTGCCGCGCTTGACGACCTGGGCCGGATCGAAGTCCCCGGTCAGCTTGAACACCACCAGCCGCGCCGTCGGGTACTTGCCGCCCTGAGCAATCATCACCGTCTCGGGCGTGATGTGCGGGTTGGTGAACGGCGACCAGCCCGGCGGGGTCGGGATCGACACCGTCAGGTCGTGCAGCGACGCCGGGGCCACCTGCGTCCCGGTGACGCCGATGCTCTGCAGGTACTGCGACAGCGGGACGGGCTTCTCGGCCGCAGCGGTGCTGGTGGTCGTCGTGGTGGTCCGCGACAGAACGGATTGGTAGTCAGGCGCTTCCGGCCCGCACCCACACGTCATGGCGCCGATCGCGACCGCGGCGGCGCAGGCGCGATACAGCCGCGCCTTCACAGAATCTCGCGGACCGCGTCGATCGGCCGGGCCAGCCGGGTGCCCTTGGGTGTCACGACGAACGGACGTTCAATGAGGATGGGATGCTCGGCCATGGCGTCGAGCAGCTCCTCGTCGGCCGCCTCCGCCAAACCCAGTTCGCCGTACAGCGATTCGCGTTTACGCACCGCGGCGCGAACCTCGATGCCCGCGTCGCGGATCAGCCGCGCCAGCTCCTCGCGCGACGGTGGGGTCTTCAGGTACTGGACCACCTCGGGCTCGATCCCGTTGTCGCGCAACAATTCCAGCGTCTTGCGCGAGGTGCTGCACTTGGGGTTGTGATAGATGACGGTGCCGCCCATCTAGGCGTCCCCGTCAAACAGCCCTGTCACAGAGCCGTTTTCGAAAACGGCGCGAATGGTGCTGGCCAGCAGCGGGGCGATCGACAGCACGGTCAGTTGGGGGAAGCGCTTCTCCTCGCCGATCGGCAGGGTGTTGGTGACGATGACCTCCCGGGCGCCGCACGCCGCGAGGCGCTCGGACGCCGGGTCGGACAGCACGCCATGGGTGGCCGCGATGATCACGTCCTTGGCGCCGTCGTCGTGCAGCAGCTTCACCGCACCGGCGATGGTGCCGCCGGTGTCGATCATGTCGTCGATCAGCACGCAGGTCCGCCCGGCGACCTCACCGACGACGCGGTTGGACACCACCTGGTTGGGCACCCGCGGGTCGCGGGTCTTGTGGATGAAGGCCAGCGGGACGCCACCGAGCGCGTCGGCCCACTTCTCGGCGATGCGCACCCGCCCCGAGTCGGGGGAGACGACCACCATGTTGCCGTCGGGGTAGTTGTCCCGGATGTAGCCGGTCAGCAGGTTCTGGCCGCGCATGTGGTCGACCGGGCCGTCGAAGAAGCCCTGGATCTGGTCGGTGTGCAGGTCGACGGTGACGATCCGGTCGGCGCCCGCGGTCTTGAGCAGGTCGGCGACCAGCCGGGCCGAGATGGGTTCGCGGCCGCGGTGCTTCTTGTCCTGCCGGGCGTAGGGGTAGAACGGCATGACGGCGGTGATCCGCTTCGCGCTGCCCCGCTTGAGGGCGTCGATCATGATCAGCTGCTCCATCAGCCAGCGGTTGACCGGCCACGGCGCGGACTGCAGCACGAAGGCGTCGCAGCCGCGCACCGACTCGTGGAACCGCACGAAGATCTCGCCGTTGGCGAATTCGCGGGCCGTCTGCGCGGTGACGTGGACGTCGAGCTCCTTGGCGACCTGCTCGGCCAGCTCCGGGTGCGCGCGACCGGAGAAGAGCATCAAGTTTTTGCGGTTGTCTGACCAGTCGTGGCTCAACGCACTGCCCTCGCCGTGTCGGGGTGGAGATGGGGAATGGAACGCCCCATCGTACGAAGCGAATCGTACGGAAAAGTGCCCGGGTTGCCAGATGCCAAATGCACGGTGTCTATTCGGGCTCGGCGGCGGGGTCGGCCGTGGGTTCGGCGGCGGGCTCGGAATTCGCGGCCGCCTTCTCCGCTGCCCGCGCGGCGGCGCTGCCCGGCCGCTTGCGCGCCACCCAGCCTTCGATGTTGCGCTGCGGACCGGCCGAGACCGCCAGCGCGCCCGGCGGGACGTCGTCGCGCAGCACCGTGCCCGCGCCCGTGTAGGCCCCGTCGCCGACCGTCACCGGGGCCACGAACATGGTGTCCGAGCCGGTGCGCACGTGGGAGCCGATCGTGGTGCGCGACTTCGAGGTTCCGTCGTAGTTGACGAACACGCTGGAGGCGCCGATGTTGCTGTGTTCGCCGATGTCGGCGTCGCCGACGTAGGTGAGGTGCGGGACCTTGGTGCCGGTGCCGATCGTGGCGTTCTTCGTCTCGACGAACGCGCCGAGCTTGCCGTCGGCGCCCAGGACGGTGCCCGGGCGCAGATACGTGAACGGCCCGACGGTGGCGCCGGCGCCCACCGACGACTCGGTGCCATGCGTCCGCACCACCGACGCGCCGTCGCCGACGGTCACGTCGGTCAGGGTGGTGTCGGGGCCGACGACGCAGCCGCCGCCGATCCGGGTGCGTCCGAGCAGCTGGGTGCCTGGGTGCACGACGGTGTCGCGCCCGATCGTCACGTCGACGTCGATCCAGGTGGTGGCGGGGTCGACGATCGTGACGCCCGCCAGCTGGTGGGCGGCGACGAGCCGGCGGTTGAGTTCGGCGCCCAGCTGGGCGAGCTGGACGCGGTTGTTGACCCCGGCCACCAGCGCGCTGTCGTCGACGTGCCGGGCGTGGATGGCCAGGCCGTCGCCACGCAGGATGGCGACGACGTCGGTCAGGTAGAGCTCCTGCTGGGCGTTGTCGGAGCTCAGCCGGCTCAGCGCCGAGCGCAGCGCGGGCGCGTCGAACGCGTACACGCCGGCGTTGACCTCCCGGATCTCGCGCTGCGAGGGCGTTGCGTCGGCATGCTCGACGATGGCCGTGACCTCGTCATCGGGTGTGCGCAAGATCCGGCCGTAGCCGCTGGGGTCGTCCAGCGTGGTGGTCAACACCGTCGCGGCGGCCGACCCGGCGCTGTGGCTGGCGATCAGGTCGGCCAGCGTGTCAGCGTCCAGCAGGGGGGTGTCCCCGGAGGTGACGACCACGAGGCCGGCGTAGTCCTCCGGCAGCGCGGACAGCCCGCAGCGCACGGCATGGCCGGTGCCCAGGGGGCGGTCCTGCAGGGCGACGTCGATCGGGCGGCCCAGGTCGCTGGCCAGCTCGGCGACGATCGGGGCGATGCGCTCGTTGTCGTGGCCCAACACGGTGACCAGGTGCTGCGGCGCCACCTTGGCGATCGCGTGCAGCAGGTGGGCCAGCATGCTGCGGCCGCCGAGGGTGTGCAGCACTTTCGGGGTGTTCGACCGCATGCGGGTGCCCGGTCCGGCCGCGAGCACCACGACCGCGGTGTCACCACGAGACGACATCAACCCTCCTCGAGATGCTCCGTCGCCAGGACTCGAACCTGAACTATCTGAACCAAAATCAGAGGTGCTGCCGATTACACCACGACGGATTGCGGGCGGACCGCGCCAATGACTTTAGACGGTGTGGGCGCCCGGGCGCCCCATGCGGGCCCGCCGAGCCGATACGCTGAGCACGTGGCCGTGCCGGATTCCCACACCCCGAAAGAGCCCGATAAAGAGGTGCGGGCGCCGCGGGCCCGGATGACGGGCACCGAGCGCCGCCAGCAACTCATCGGGATCGCGCGCTCGCTGTTCGCCGAACGCGGCTACGAGGGCACCTCGATCGAGGAGGTCGCGCAGCGCGCCAACGTGTCCAAGCCCGTCGTCTACGAGCATTTCGGCGGCAAAGAGGGCCTGTACGCCGTGGTCGTCGACCGCGAGATGTCCGCCCTGCTCGACGGCATCACGTCGTCGCTGACCAACAACCGGTCCCGCGTCCGGGTCGAGCGGGTGGCCCTGGCGCTGCTCACCTACGTCGAGGAGCACACCGACGGCTTTCGGATCATGATCCGCGACTCCCCGGCCTCGATCAGCTCGGGCACCTATTCCAGCCTGCTCAACGACGCCGTGAGCCAGGTCAGCTCGATCCTGGCCGGCGACTTCGCCCGCCGCGGCCTGGACGCCGAGCTGGCCCCGCTGTACGCGCAGGCGTTGGTCGGTTCGGTGTCGATGACCGCGCAGTGGTGGCTCGACACTCGCGAGCCCAAGAAAGAGGTGGTGGCGGCCCACCTGGTCAACCTGATGTGGAACGGCCTGACGCACCTGGAGGCCGACCCGCGGCTGCAGGACGGTTGAGGGCCCACTCGCCGCGAGCGTAAGCGGGCCGCGATTTTCGGCCTGACTTTTCACTGTGCGCTTACGCTCGGCGAAAAGGCCAGGCGGGGAGGCGCGATGTCAGCCCCGGTCACGCGCCAGCAGGTCGGCGATGGTCTCGCGGCGGACCAGCTCGCGCGCCCGGCCGTCGCGCACCGCGACCAGGGCCGGGCGGCACACCATCGTGTAGTTGGACGCCATGCTGTGGTGATAGGCCCCCGTGCAGGCCACGGCCAGCAGGTCACCGGCCCGCAGGTCGATGGGCAACTCGACGTCGACGGCGGTATGAGCGACCACCCGCGGGTCGCGCCGCGCGGCGCCCGGTGCACCGTCGCGCTGGCCAACCGGCATCCGGTGGGCGCCCGCCACCGCGTGACCGTCGCCGGTCGGCATGGCGAATCGGGCGACGAGATCGCCGTCGACGTCGAGTTGCCCATCGACCTGCGGGCCG